>JADLEX010000109.1 GCA_020845895.1 Deltaproteobacteria bacterium
TGGGCTGCGCGCAGGTGGCGAGCGACTCGGGGCAGAACACGGTGTACTACATCGGCGACACGGGGATCAGCTCAACTCGCGGCGGCACGTGGCCCGACCCGCCGGCGTTCTTCCTGTTCGACGTCCCCGCGGGCGGCCCGTACGAATTCACCGCGACGGCGGGGACCTCGCAGGTCGCGACCGACGTGCCCGTGATCGTCCCCGACGCCGTCACCTTCGTGCTGCTGCTCTTCCACGACGCGTCGAATCCCACGCCGGTGGAGTGCGAGTAGGGGAAACGAAGCGCTCCGTCACTTCGCGGCGGGGCGCACGCCGAAGAGCCAGAATTCGCGTGCGTCGTCGCTGTAGATCATGTTCGTCCCGCCGGTGAACGGAGCGGGCGGACCGGTGCCGCGCACGCTCGTCCAGTCCTTGCCGTCGAATCGCCACACGTCCCGCAGCGCGCCCGACGTCTGCGAGTGCCCGCCAAAGAGCAGGATCGTGCGATCCCTCGGGTCCCACACGAGATTCGGATTCGTTCGCGCCGGCGGCGTGGTCGTCGTTGCGACGCGCTTCCAGTCGCGGCCGTCGAAGACCCACGTTTCGGCGAGATCCCCCGACTTCTCATTGAACCCGCCGAAGAGCACGCCGATCTCACGCTTGCGGTTGTAGCACCACCCGAATCCGATCACGGCGCTCGGGGTGGTCGTCGTCGGAATCCGTCGCCACGCGTCACCGTTGTACGCCCACGTCTCGAGCGCCACACGCGGCGCATCCGATTCGCGGTCGCCCGCGCGCTCGCCGCCCATCCCGCCGAAGAGCAGCGCGCCTCGCGGACCTGCCGCGAACGCCGCGCCCCGGCGAGCGACGGGAGCGTTCTTCGAGGCGAGTTCCTTCCACGCGCTTCCGTCGAAGATCCACGTGTCGCCGAGTTCGCGTGCGTTGTCGAACCCGCCGAACAGCACCGCGCCCCCGTCGCTCAGGGATGCGAGCGCGGCGTCGAATCGCGCCGGCGGCGCGGGCGTTCCCCGGTGTTCGATCCACGCGTCGCTGTCCAGAATCCACGTGTCACCGAAGGGGCGGTTCTTCTGGCGCGACGCGCCGCCGAACAGCACGATCCGCCCCCCCGCGAAGCCGGCCGACGCCGAGCTGCGCGCGTCGGGGCCCGTCCACGGACGTGCGTCCCACGCCTTGCCGGACCAATGGCGGGCGTCCGCCAAATCTCCCGCCTCGGGTCGCTGACCGAAGGCGACGATCGGCCCGCCCCGGGCGGCGATCCACGCGACGTGGCGTGACCGGGGTGCGTCGAGCGCCGCGCCGGGCTGCGGCTCCCATCGCCCGTCGCGATACAGCCAAGCATCGGCCAGATACGCGTCGGGCTCGTCGGGGTTTCCGGTTCTCCCGAAGCCTCCGAAAAGCCAGATCCCGCGCCGCGCGGGGTCGTAAACCATCCGGTGATCAACGCGCGCCGACGGCGCGGTGGACGTTTCGATCTTCGTCCAGCGTTTCCCGTCGAACTCCCACGTGTCGCCGAGGGGATGCGTGTCGTCGCCGCCGCCGAAGAGCACGTACACGCCGCGATGGAGATCAAAGGCCATCGACGCGAAGGCGCGCGGCGACGGGCGCGGCTCGGCGGTGACGGCGTTCCAGTCGTCGCCGTCGAACGTCCAGGCGTCGTCGAGCATGCGGTGCGGTCCGTTTTCGTTGACGGTCGCGGCGTCATCGCCGGAGCGTACGACCTGCACGACGCCCGCGCGTGCGTTCTCGACGAGTGCAACGGTCGCATAGGACCAGACGGGGGAGGGCGGAGACTCGGCGCGGAAACTCGCGCCGTCGAAGGACCACAGGTCGTCTCGGGCCGCGCCGTCGCCGAATCCGCTGAAGATGTACGCGCGGCCGTCGACGGGGTCGCGGACCGCGCGGGCGTTGCTGCGCCGGGGCGGGTGCGGAACGACGTCGAGCCGCGACCACGCACCGCCGCGCCGGATCCAGCGGTCGTCGATGTCCTCGAGTTCGCCGTTCGCGCCCGGGCCGAATCCGCCGACTAGCAGCACGCTCCCGGTTTCGGCACGCCCGACCATCGTGGCCAGGCTGCGCGGGGAGGGGGCGTCCGGCGACGACGCGCGCTGCCAACGGCCGTCGCGCAATAGCCACGTGTCGTTCAGATCGCCGGTTGCCGCGCCGAATCCGCCGAACAGCAGCACGGCATTGGAGGATGAATCCCACGCGGCTCCCGGGTTCGATCGCGCGGGCGGGGCGGTGGCCGACGTCAGCCGTGTCCACACGTCGCCCGCCAGAACCCAGGTGTCGCCCAGGTAGCGGCCGTCGTCGCTCATGCCGCCGAAGAGCACGATGCCATCCGGGGTGGAGACCATCACGTGGCCGACGCGGGGCTCCGGCGCGGGCATGTCCGCGGGGATCTCCTGCCGCGACCACGTTCCGCCGCGAAACACCCAGGTCCCCTGAGCATAGGTCCCACCCGGCGACGATCCGCCGAAGACATGGACGTCCCCGGTCCGGGAATCGGCGGCTGCGGCGAAGGCGGTGATCGGCTCGGGCAGCGGGGGCAGGACGATCCATTCGGCCGGGCCGGCGGCGAAAACCGGCGCCGAAACCGCGATCACACTGACGAAGATCGCTGTAAAGGCGACTTTTCGTAAATTCATTCGGCAATTGCCTCCGCCCGGCTTGATCCGCCGATTGGCATTTGTTATAGGAAGCGCCGTTTCGATAAACCCTCGACGGCCCATCGGAGGTTCTTTTTCATGGCGAAGCCCGAACTCGGGAAACGATATCGCTGTTATTCCTGCGGATGCGCCTTTTATGATCTGGGCAAACCCGCGGCCCTGTGTCCCCGTTGCGGCGCGGACCAGGCCACGGCCCCGAAATTTTCGGTGCCGAGCAGCTCCAAGGCTTCGATCGCGGCGATGCGCGACACGCCGATTCCCATCGACGACGACGAGGTCGAGACGGATATCGGAACGGAATTCGACGAATTCGGCGACGTGACCGCGCTGGACGAGGACGACGTCGAGATCGCCGAAGAGGAAGAGTAACCCCGGAGGGGCGCGTCGCGGCTCCTCAAACGCCGCGACGCAGCGCCACCCGGTGGGCATCCCACGCCGACCAAGCCCACAGCGCGATCGCCGGAAAGCCGCCGATCAACACGCCACGAAACAGCCATCCCGACAGGCCGGGTGTGGGCGGCGTCGTCACGAACGTCGGATCCGTGATCGCGTTCATCATGGCGAAGTAAGCCGAAAACCCTTTCCAGATCCCGTAGAAAAGATAGCCCAGTCCCGCGAGTACGCCCGTGAGCGTCGCCGCACCTTTCGCCTTTTGACCGTTGTAAATCTGTCCCACGCCCGGGCAAACGAGCCCCGAAAGCATCGCGGCCTTGCGCGCGCGGTCGCGGGGCGTCTCTTCAAATCGGTCCGGAGGTTTCAGCCCGGGTCGATTTCGCGCTTGATCCGTTGCCAAAGATCCTCCAGTTCAGCCACGCTTTTGTCTTCGAACCTCGTGCCCGATTCGGCAAGCCGGTCCTCGAGCCGCGCGAACCGTCGCTCGAATTTCGCGGTGGCCCTTCGCAACCCGTCCTCCGCACTGACACCGAGGTGCCGGCCGTAGTTCACCAGCACGAAGAAAAGATCGCCGAGCTCTTCCTCGATCCGATCCGCGTCCCCTTCGAGTCGCGCCTCCTCGAGTTCGTCGATTTCTTCGCGCACCTTGTCGTACACCTGCTCCGCGTTTTCCCAGTCGAATCCCGCCTTGGCCGCCCGTTCGCTGATGCGAAACGCGCGCAGCAGCGCGGGCAGCGACGCAGGAACCTTCGACAGGATGTGATGCGTGCGATCGGTCTTGCCCTCGGCCTTCTTGATCTCGGACCACTGCGTCACCACCTGATCCGGCGTCAGATGTTCGCGCTCGCCGAAGATGTGCGGATGGCGGCGCACCATCTTTTCGCCGAGCGTCTGCGCGACGGCGTCCATGGAAAAGTGGCCGTCCTGCTCGGCGAGCCGCGCGAGAAAGAGCACCTCCCACAACACATCACCCAGTTCCTCGCGCAGTCCGGCAAAGTCGCCCCGGTCCACCGCGTCGAGCGCCTCGTAGACTTCTTCAAGGACATACTTTCGCAAGCTCGCGTAGGTCTGCTCGTTGTCCCACGGGCACCCGTTTTCGCCGCGCAGCGCGCGGATGATCTCGACGCACGCGTCGAAGTCGTACTCGCCCCGCGTGATCGCGTCTTTCAGGCGATCGGAGATCATCGGACCGGCTCGACGGCGAGGAAGCGTCGCAGTTCCGGGCAGACGTCTTCGTCGCGCACGCTCGCGGCCGCGGCGGACAGATCGACGGAGTTGTAGGTGTTCCAGAAAACCGCGGGGCCGAGCCGCGCGCTGTGGTTTCGCAAAAAAGCCGTCATGCCGGCGAACGCCTTTCCCGTGTAGGTGGTTTCGAGGTTGATGTCATGCCGCGCGCACAGCTCGACCGCGCCCCGCGCCTCATCGGTCACGCGCCCGTATTCGCCGCCGAAATGATCGTGCAGCAGCGTGATGTCGTCGTCGGTCACGTGCACGGAGCCGATGTCCGCGCCCGCGTCGCGAAGCAGGCCGAGCGCGCCGTTCGCCATGCGCAGGATCGCGCCGTGGTTCACGACCAGTCGGTCGACGACGCGAATCCCCACGACGCGCGTGCGCAACCGGGCGAGCTTGATGCCGGCGACGAGCCCCGCATAGGTGCCGCACGAGCCGACCGCGCAGAATACGAAGCGCGGCTCGGGTACGAGACCCGCCTCGACCTGCGCCGCGAGTTCCTGCGCCGCGTCGACGAAGCCGATGGTGCCCAGCGCGTTCGAGCCGCCGCCGGGGATGAGTGCCGTGGGCGCGTCGCCGTAGAGCCTCGAAGCCGCGAGTTCCTTCGCGACCAGCCAGGCCGTTTTCGCGTACCCGCCCGCGTGGTGGCAGATCGCCCCGAAGTGGGCAAAGAGACGGATGTTGCGCTGCACGGATTTCGTCACGGGTTGGTCGAACAGCACGAGGTGGCACTTCAGGCCCAGCCGGCGCGCGTAGACCGCCGTCGCGAGGCCGTGATTCGTGCCGATTCCGCCCATGGTCACGACGGCCGCCGCGCCCTCGGCACGCGCCTTCGCGAGCAGGTATTCGAGCTTCCGGGGTTTGTTGCCGCCGTATTCCCCGGCGCTCATGTCGTCGCGCTTGATCCAAAGCGCCGCGTAACCGATCTCGTCGCCGAGCGCGGGCGCGGTCTCGATCGGTGTCGGTCCGGCGAGGATATGCTCGCGCGCAAATCGCCCGGCGAGCACCGGGAATCGCTCGAACAGCGGACCGGTCACGGCGTTGCCTGCCCGTTCGCGGCGAGACCGAGTCGCTCGCGAGCGAGGGCCTGATCGGCCAAGAGGTCCCGCTCGAATCCGGTCGACGCGGTCATGGCGAGAACGCCCGTCCACAGCGCGCCCGCCTCGTCGGCGCGGCCCTGCGCGTCGTAGGCCCTGGCGAGCCACGCGAGATTCGAACTGAAGTTCGGCGACAGCTTGCGCGCGCTTTCCAACGCTTCGACGGCGTCCTCGGGCCGGCGGACCGGCGCTTCGAGGGCGAGAATGCCCAGTTGGCGGTCGGGCCCCGCGAAATCAAAGGCCGGATCGATCTTCTTCGCGCGTTCGAGATCCTCGCGGAGGGCGCCGAGTTCGGAGAGTTGCCCCAAGGCATCGCGCGCGCGAAGCGATTCGAATCGGAACACCGCGCGATAATAGGGTCCGGCGGGCGACTTCGGAAATGACTTCGCGACGGAGTCGGCGAGGCGCTCGCCGTCGGCGAGCGCCTGCACGCGAGCCTTCGCGTCGGGCGAAAACCGGACGAGGTAGGCGTCGGCCGCGAGGATTCGTTCGGGGAACCGCGCATCCGTCGGAAAAGCGACTGCGGCGCTCGTCCAGATGCCGATCGCGGCGGCGGGCGCTTTCAGATCCGCGCCCCGTCGCGCGAAGAGTTCGTCGCCCCGACCGAGAAACGCGCCGGCATCCTGCGCGGAGGCGCCGACGGCGAATCCGATCCATGCGATGACCAACGCGAACGCTGCCGCGCACGCGCGAATCGGTCCGCTGTCGAATCGGGGGCTCACGCCGCCTTCAATCGATACTCGATCCGGCCCAGCGAATCGCGCGCGGCTTTCACCAAGTTGCCGTGGCTGAAGAATCCGCTGAGCGGAAAGAAGAAGATGCGCAGGACAGGGTTGGAGAGCCGTGTGACCATGCTGCGCAGCGCCTGCGACGACCTTTCCGTGCCGAGCAGCCCCATACCCTTGAGGGCCGCGACGCGAAGCGTCATGTCGTGGCGGTAGATCGAGCCCAGATGCTTGCCGAAACGGAACTTTGTCGCCGGCAGCAGGAGCGCCTCGGCCTCCGGTCCGCCGATACGCGCGATGGCGTTGATGATCGTCGACCGCAGCGACTCCTCGGAATAAAAAAGATCGACGAGCTTTGGCACCGCGTGCTGCGCCTGCAGCGTGCCGAGCGTCGTGATGGCGGCTTCGATGACCTCGCGCGATTCGTCGAGCAGGAAATCCGCCGCGAGCCTCGCCCCCTCTTCCGGGTCGAGCTTCGCCGCCGCGCCGATGACCTCGCGCCGAAGGCGCGGGTCGCGGTCCTCGGCCACGGTTCGCAGCAATTCCACATCTTTCGCGGCGCCGAGTTTGGCGAGGATGTCCACGCAGTTGCGCGCAAGATAGAACGAATCGTCCACCAGGCGGTTGTCGCCGCCCGTGCGCTGAAACATCCCGCCATCCTGGAGATTCTTGAGCTTCCACACGCACATGTCGTAAGCGCGGGAACCGATGCCGAGCAGCGTCTGAAAACATCGGTTGCGGAAAGAGCGCGACGGATTCTTGAAGCCCTCCAGAAGCTGCTGCACGACCTCCTCGGTGCCCAGCAGTTCCAAAATCTTCTGCGTGTTGTCCACGACGCTCATCGATTCGGTGTCGAGTTCCCGCACGAGCACACCGACGGTCTCGGCGTCGCTGGCCTGCACCAGCGCCGACGCCGCGAGTTCGCGCAGCGCGCGCGTGTAGGTGTCCTGCTTGTCGGCCGGCAGGTTCTCGGCCTGCTTGCGCACGCGGTCGAACTGTCGCGCGACGCCCAGCGCCATGCCCGTGCGGCGCGCCACGACCACGGACCGGAAGACGTCGATCATCGTCTCGAAGAGCTTGGCGCACACCTCCAGATCGCGTTCCTTGAACCATACGCGCGCCGACAGGCGCTCGATGATCTCGGTGAGGGTCGTGTCCTTGTTCTTCGAGATCGTCAGGTCGACCATCTTCGAAAGATTGTCGAGCGCGTGGAGACGGTCCTCGGGTCCGCCGCGCGCCATGTCGTCGAGCAGTTGTTCGATGGTCGTTCGCGCGGTGGACCAGCTCATCGCGTCCTTGAGGCCGCCCTTCGAGAACAGCGCCTGATCGGCGAGCGAGGGGTCGAGCGTGAGGATCATCTGCGCAAGGGCGACGCGCGACTTCTGGTCCTTGCGAAACGAACCCGTGACGAGGCTGGCGAAGGTCTTGGCGATGTCCTCGCCGCTGATGTCGCCGACCGAGCCGCCCTGCTTGATCTTCTGGACGAGTTCCGAAAACACGATGTTTTCGAGGGCTTTTTCGTCGCTGCGCAGGTCGTCTTTCTGCTCGACGATGCCGTCATCGGCGATGATGCCGTACTTGAACTGGTCGACGAGGATGTGCGTGACGCCCTTGGAGTCGAGGATGCCCTTCACGCCGCCGCGGCCTTTGATCGACGCGGCCGTCTCGGCGAAGATCATGACGAACGCGCGGACCTCGTCGAGCGAGATGCCCTTGCGGAACGTCAGCGAGTTCATGTTGCGGTCGTCGAGCTGCACGACGAAGTCGTCGAGGTAGTTCGCCTTCTTCTTGATGCGAACGTCCTCGACCAGCAGGTCGGACCCGATGCGCGAAACGGTCAGCGACTCGCGGTCCTTGAGCAGGTCGTTGATGGTCGACAGCAGCGACTCGATGCCCAGCGAGATCGACGGGTGGTCGACCGAGGTGTACATCTTCACCGAACGCAGCAGCAACGACAGGCGCTTGATGATGTTGTTGCCCAAGCGGGCGATGACGGCCTCGGAGAGCTTGCCGCCCTGACCCGCCTTGCCCGAGCTCACGAGGTCGCGGCCGTCGGCGCTGGCGCGCGCCGCGTCGTCGGAAAACACGGTCGTGTAGATGACGTTGTCGTCCGACCGGAAATCGGCTTCCTTCAGAATTTCGACAAAGATGTTCCAGTAGCCGCGCCCGTAGTGGTTGAGATCGACGACGAGGCTGCGTTCCTTGATGTCGTCGCGCGAGAGGATGTGGCGCACGACCTCGACCGGCGTGGTGCGCATCTCGGGCATGCCCTCGTCCTGGATGCGCGCGCGCAACAGGAAGAGGATCTGGATCGTCATGGCCGTCTTGGCCTTGAGCAGCATGAGCGACGTGGCGTCGGTGTGCTTGATCTGATCCAGCAGCTCATCCAGCCCGCGCAGCTTCTCGGACGACTTCATCGTGAAGCGGAGCTGTTCCCATCCCTTGTTGCCGAGCTTCTTCATCATCAGCGTCTGGTCGAGGATGAGCAGAAACGCCCGGGCGTAGCCCAGATCGTCGAGACTTTTGTCGATGATCTGACCGAGCATCTCGACGGCGGGTTTGACGCCGCCCGTCAGCATCGCGCGCGAGAAGATGTCGGCCTGCTTGTCGAGCGTGTCGACCGCGCCGATGTTGCCGATCACGGTTCCAACGTTGATACCGGTGTCTTCAGACATCCGAGGCCCCCCGGGATGTATTCTTGCGCGTACCGCGACTCGGAAAACTCAGGAAGAATTCGTATCCCAAGGCGAAATGATAACCCGTCGCGTGGCGCGGATCAATTCGGTCGTCGGCGCGAGAGAGTTTCCGGTATTCGCCGAGGCCGGCGCTTTCCGGCCGCCGCGCCGCGCGGGCCTTCCGGCCTGTCGCGAATCCGAGTCCGGGCCGCGGTCGCGCTACTTGCATTCAAAACCCCCTTGCAGTAAATAAACGCACCCTGGTCGGGGTGCAACGGAGGCTCGAAAAGCGATGGCCTTGGTGCTCATCACCATCATTCATGTGCTGGTTTGCATTTTTCTCGTGCTGGTCATTCTTCTTCAGACCGGCAAGGGCGCGGACATGGGCGCGGTGTTCGGCGGCGGCGGCTCCAACACGGTGTTCGGCTCCGCGGGCGCCGGCGGTTTTCTGACGAAGATGACCACCGCGGGCGCGATCACCTTCATGATCACCTGCATGGCCCTCGCGTGGATCTACGGCCACCAGGAATCGGCGGTACTGCGCACGCTGGAGAATACGGCGCCGATCAGCGAACCGGCGGCCCCCGGCGAACCGGCGACGGCCCCTGCGGCCTCGGATTCGATTCCGGCCGCGGCATCGACCGCGCCGAGCGAGGCCGTTCCGGCCGAAGCCGCGCCGAGCGATGGGGCTCCCGCCGCGCCGAGCGACGCAGCGGCTCCGATGGCGCCCGCTGCCCCGACCGAGCCGGCCGGTGAAGCCGCGCCCCAATAACAGGTCGATCGAAACGAAACGTGGCGGGCGTGATCGCCTGCTGACACATACGCGGAAGTGGTGGAATTGGTAGACGCGCCAGCGTGAGGGGCTGGTGTCCGAAAGGACGTGGGGGTTCGAGTCCCCCCTTCCGCACACCAAAGATTCGGCCGGCGAGCGGTGACGAACCGGCTCTCCGCCGTTTTCGTTTTCGGGCGCGAAACGACTCAGAACGACCTGGGCGACTCGTAGAGCCGGGCGTACTCCTGAAGCGCGTAGCGGTCCGTCATCCCCGCGATGTAGTCGCAGATCACCCGCTTCGTCCCGTGTTCGGCGATCCGGTCGAAATACCGGGGCGGCAGCATGGTCGGCTCGGCGACATACGCCTCGAAAAGCGCACGGAGCACTCTCTGCGCATTGAAGCGCCGCCGTTCGAGTTGATAGTGCTTGTAGAGGTGGTCGTACTGGTAGCGGCGGATCTCCTCGACCAGTTGCGCGACCGGTTCGGAATGCTCGACCAGAATCCCGCCCGCCTCGCGCACATCGCGCAGGGAATGGATCGCCCGGTCGGCGAGGATGCGGGTCGTATTCGCGACGAGGTCGAGAACAAAATGGCCGATCAGGTGGCTGATCGCCATGGCCTTTTGGTACCGCCGATCGACGTCGCCGTAGCGGCTGCGCACCGCCGTGAGCGCCCGGTCCCAGACCTCCACCGTACGCAGGTCGTCCCAGTCGAGCAGGCCGCTCTCGAGCCCGTCGTCGATGTCGTGATTGAGGTACGCAATGGCGTCGGCGTAGTTGATGAGCTGCGCCTCCAGCGTCGGTTGCCATTCGGGGTGATAGTCGCCGATCGACTCGCCCATCGGGTGGTCGTACCACGTCGAGTGCTTGATGATGCCTTCGCGCGTTTCGAAGCACAGGTTGAGGCCCGGGAAATTCGGATAGCGATCCTCGAGCAGCGTCACGACGCGCAGCGACTGATGGTTGTGCTCGAACCCGCCCACGTCGGCCATCAGCTCGCGCACGGCATACTCGCCGCTGTGTCCGAAGGGCGTGTGCCCCAGGTCGTGCGCCAGCGCGAGCGCCTCGGCGAGATCCATGTGCAGACGCAGCCGCCGCGCCAGTCCCCGCGCGATCTGCGCGACCTCGATCGAATGCGTGAGCCGCGTGCGGTAGTAGTCACCCTCGTGATTGACGAAGACCTGCGTCTTGTATTCGAGGCGGCGAAACGCCGAGCAGTGGATGATGCGGTCGCGGTCGCGCTCGAAATTCGGCCGGTCGTCCTTGAACGACTCCTCGTGAACGCGGCCGAGACTCTCTTCGTCTTTCGCGGCGTAATCGGCGAGCGGAAAGGGACGCATCGTTTCCTCCGTTGTCACGGAAACGTTCGCGCCGCCGGGCGCGTCACGGGGTTTTCGCCGGATCGGCCTTGGCGGCGTCCTTCGCCTTCTGCTTCAGTTCCTCGAGCTTTTTCAATTCCTCGGGGGGCAGTTTTTTCCAACCGCCCGGCGACTTGCCTTCGGCCTTGAGCTTTTCGAGCTTGCGCTGCACGCGCTCGGCGTGGACGTCGAACGCGTTGCACAGGCCCACGATCGCCCACGACATGGGATCGAGCCGGATCTCGTTGCTGGCCGGACTCGTGCGGATGCCGCCGTACACCTCGTCGGGGAAGGGCAGGAAATACGAATTCTGCTTGTCGAACTGCTGCGCGAGCAGAAAACCGGCCCCGCGCAGGATGGCTTCCTCGTATGTCTTGGTCGGCAGACCGCGCTCTTTCGCCACCGCCATGGCCGCGTAGAGCGCGTGGATACCCTGACCCGTCGTGGCGACCTTCGGCGGTTTCGACCCGCGAAACGCCCCGGCGTAATCGGGGTACTGCAACGATTCACCGTCGTATTGCCGGCCGAGCCAGGAATCTCCCATGGCGAGCGCCGCGTCGGCGTAGGACTCGTTGCCGGTGACGCGCCACAATTCGGCCATGGCCTCGGCGCCCCAGGCGGGAACCTCGGCTGTGAGCTGAAACCTGGCGATCTCCCGATCGGCGGCGGCTTTGGCCGCGGTGAGCCAATCGACGTTGGGATTCACCTCGTAGTACCGGGCCAGTGCCAAAATCGGCAATGCGCCGAGCTCCGCGTTCGGGCGCTCGGGTCGCCAGTTGAAGAGTTTGTGGTAGTAGGTCGGGAAGAACTCGCCCGCGTCGTCCTGAACGACGGAAAGGTAGTACGCGAGCCGATTCACGCGCGCCTTGCCGAGTTCGTCAATGACGACCGGCGGCATCGCGGTGAGCGCGAGCAGCGACATCGCCGTGGCGGATGTTTTCGCGTTCTGGAAGAATTCGATGTGGCTCGCCTCGGGCTCCATGAGCGGAACGTCGATGTGCTGTACCAGCCACAGCAGGGCGGGCTTCGTCTGGTCGATGATCTCGATGCGCTTGCTGAACGCGAAGAGCACGGCGAGCGACCAGAGACCCTGCGCGTGCTGCGTGGGGTTGTATTCGAAGAATCCCGCGGCTTCGTTCTCGAAGGGATCGAACCGATCGCGGAACCGGTGGCTGTCCTCGATGTTCTGAAGAATGTGCCGACCCGCGCGCAGCGCACCGTCCTGAATGTCCTGCCCGCCGAATCCCTTTGAAACCGGCATACCGCGAAACAGCTTGACCGGCGCGTAATCGGGCAACTCCTGCAGGAACGAGACGGTCCGAAAACGATATACGGGCCGATCTCGCCACCCGTCGTTGCCGAGTCCGGCCGACTGCGACAGCTCGCTCAACATCTTCAGTTTGCGCGAACGTACCGAGCCGGAATCGCTCTCCCATCCGAGATTGAGGAAGTCGGTCGGAAGCTGGAAGAAAAACTCCGACCCTTTTTGCGTCATCAGCCCGTGAACGCCCGGCTCGATGCCGCTGCCCTTGCCGTTCTTGTCCACCTCGGTGGGCTGGAGCGATCGGATCACGTCGATCTTGATGGCGATGCGCTCGCGATCAACCAGATAGGTTTTGGCGAAGGCCGGGTGACGCATCACTTGCACCGCGGCGCGCAGCAGGCGCTCCTGCGTGTCGCCCTCGAGCCCGACTCCCCAGATCATCGGGGCGGCCTTGTGGAAGACGGTGACGAACACAGGCAGGTTGCCGAGGTCCGGGATGCCCGCTTCCTTCGGCATCGCCATGAGTTTTTCGAAGTCGGGATAGATCTGGAAACTTCTGCGCACCGCCGCGGCCATGGCGAGTTGCTGGAAGAGCGTGAGGTCGATCTCCTGCTCGCTTGCGGGGATGGCCTCGGGTGCGCCGTCGCCGGAACACGCCGCCAGCGCCACCAGGGCGACGATCACGATGACGGAGATGGCGCGTTTCATAACCGGACCGCCGCGCGCAGCGCCGCGACCTCGTCGTCGCTCAGGAATCGATAACGCCCGCGGGGGAGATCGCCGAGGCCCAGCGGTCCGAACTCGACACGGCGCAGCTTGCGCACGGGGTGGTTGACGACCTCGCACATCAGCTTGACGAGGTGATAGCGCCCCTCGTGCACGGTGATGACGAGGCGGTCGTGGGGGCCGGGGTTTTTGAGCACGCGCACGATCGCGGGCTTCGTCTTTCGACCTTCGACAACCACACCCTCGCGCAGGCCCGCGAGCGCGCTCGGCTCGACGCGTCCCTTCACCAGCGCGTCGTACACGCGGGGGATATGCGATTCGGGGCGCATCAATTTATTCGCCACCGTTCCGTCGTTGGTGAACAGCAGCAGGCCCTCGGTGTCGAAATCGAGACGCCCCACCGCCTCGACGCGCGCCTTCACGCCTTCGAGCAGTTCGAAAACCGTCGGGCGCTTTTCGGGGTCGGAGCGCGTGGTCACGTATCCGGCGGGCTTGTGGAGCATGACGTACACGAAAGGAGCGACGCCGCGCACGAGCTTGTCGTCGACGCGGACGTGGTCGTGCTCGGGATCGATCGACATCCCGGGCTCGGTCACGACCTTGCCGTTGATCCGGACGTGGCCTTCCTTGACCAGATCGCCGGCCTTGCGCCGGGAGGCGACCCCCGCGCGAGCCAGAAACAGGACGAGTCGAATGCCCACGTCAGTCCTCTTCCGGCCCGTCGTCGGCATCGCCGTCGCCCGTGTCCGCGCCGTCTTCGTTTTCGTCTTCGTCTTCGTCTTCGTCGTCATCGTCGTCGGCGAATTCGTCGTCGTCTTCAAACTCGTCGTCGTCGGTTTCATCGTCCCCGTCGGCGTGCGGTTCCTTCGCGTCGTCATCTCCATCGCCGTCGGGTTCGATCTCGATCGCGGATTCGACGCCGGCGGCGTTTTCGTCGTCGGGCGCCCCTTCCGGCATGAGTTCCAGTTGCCGATCTTCTTCGCCGTCGGGCGCGGGATCGCCGACCATTCGGAACTCTTCGGCGTCCTCGGAGCCCAGCGATTCGATTTCCTTGAGCGTCGGCAGCGACGAGAGATCCATGAGGTTGAAAATCTCGAGGAACTCGGACGTCGTTCCGTAGATGAGCGGTTTGCCGGGCACGTCCTTGCGCCCGAGGATGCGCACGAGCTTCTTTTCCACGAGCATTCCGACCGCGCTGGTGCTGTCCACGCCGCGGATGTTTTCGACCTCGGGCTTCGTAATCGGCTGGTTGTAGGCGACGATGGCGAGGGTTTCCAGGGCCGCCTTGGAGAGCCGCGTGGGTTTTTGCTCCACGAGTCGCTTGATCCAGTCGGCGTTCTCCGGATTCGTGCGGTACTGATAGCCCGACGCCACCTCATCCAGGTAGACCCCACGCCCGTCCGATCGCGACTCGTCCTTCATCTCGTCGAGAATCTGCTTCAGTTCGCGGGTCGGCATGTCGTCGAGCACCGCGCGGATCTTGGCGAGGGGCAGCGGCGTTTCGCTCACGAAGATGAGCGACTCGATGATCGACTTGATTCGACTATTCTCCGTCGTCATCGCCTGCCGTTCCCCCATTCGTCCCGTCTTCCGCGATCTCGTCTTCCGTTGCCGCCGACGCGGGTGCGGCCGCCGCGTCCCCGGCCGTCTCGACGTCGGTCGTCTCGTCTTCGACCGGCGCGTCGGCCTCGGCCTTTTGCACGCGCGCGACGATGTGAATCGACGCGAGCCGACCCTCCTGATACACGCGCACAAGGCGCAGTCTCATGAGTTCCAGCAGCGCCAAAAAGGTCGTGATCATCTCGCTCTTCGTCGTCTTGTCGTCGAAGAGCTGCTCGAAAATCACCGAGCCCTTGGCCGCGAGAAGCTCGGTGAGCTGCGTCATCCGCTCGCGAATCGACCAACGGTCGGGCGCAATATAGTGAATGCGCTGGTCCAGGGGAACCCGTTTGAGCACCTCACGGAAGGCGTCGAGCAGCTCCGACATCTGGACTTCGAGATAACCGGGGGTTTGCCGCGCTTCCTCCAGGTCGGGCGACGGGAACTTGCGGGCGAAGACGTCGCGTCCCAGCCTCGGGCGGTCGCCGATCTCGGCGGCGGCCTCGCGATAGCGCGCATATTCGAGCAGTTGCCGCGCCAGTTCCTCGCGCGGATCGGGGCCCTGCTCGCCGTCCTCCAGTTCTGGACGCGGCAGCAACATGGCGCTCTTGATCTTGGCGAGCGTCGCCGCCATGACCAGATACTCGCCCGCGATGTCGATATTGAGTTCCTTCATCAGGTCGAGAAAATCCAGGTACTGCCGCGTGATCTGCGCCATCGGGATGTCGAAGATCTCGTATTCGTTTTTGCGCACGAGATGCAGCAGCAGGTCGAGCGGACCCTCGAAGCTTTCGATGTGGATGCGGTATTCGTCCATCGCGCCGCGTTCTACAGGCCGAGGGCGGAACGCACCGCCGTCATGGTGGCCGAGGCTGTCTCGCGCGCCTTGTCGTTGCCCGCCGCAATGATGCGGTCGAGTGCGGCGGGGTCGGCTTCGAATTCGCGCCGTCGTGCCTGAATCGGCCCGAGCTGCGCCGTGATGCGCTCGATGAGCGGCTTTTTGCACTGAAGGCACCCGATGCCCGCCGTGGTGCAACCGGTGCGCACCCACTCCAGGTTCTCCTCGGTGTCGTAAGCCTTCCACAGCGTGTAGACGGGGCAGATGGAGGGATCGCCGGGATCGGTTCGCCGCTGGCGGGCGGGATCGGTCATCATGGTGCTGACCTTTTGGCGAACCTCGTCGGCGCTGTCGGTCAGGTTGATCGTGTTGCCGTAGCTCTTGCTCATTTTACGGCCGTCGGTGCCGGGAATCTTGGGCACCTCGGTCAACTTGGGCGCGGGCTGGACCAGTACCTCGCCGAAGAAGTTGTTGAAGCGCCGCGCCACGTCGCGCGCGATCTCGATGTGCGGCACCTGATCGATCCCGACGGGCACAAAATGCGCCCTGTAGATGAGAATATCCGCGGCCTGCAGGATCGGGTAACCGAGAAACCCGAGCGTATTCAAGTCCTTGTCGGTGATCTGCTCCTGCTGCTCCTTAAAGGTCGGGCACCCCGTCGCCCACGGCAGCGGGGTGTACATCGTCAGAATCAGGTACAGCTCGGCGTGCTCTTTCACCTGGCTCTGCACGAAGATCGTGCATTTGTCGGCATCGAGCCCGGCCGATAGCCAGTCCATCACCATCTCGCGGGTATTCGCCGCGATGCGTGAGGTGTCGGCGTAGTCGGACGTGAGCGCGTGCCAGTCGGCGGAAAAGAAAAAACACTCATATTCATTCGACAGCGACAGCCAGTTCGCCAACGCCCCGTGCAGATGGCCGAGGTGGAGCCGCCCCGTGGGACGCATGCCGGACAGTACACGCTTAGGACCCATGTTTTCTCCCTGCCGTCAACGCCGGATTACAGGCCGGCGAGACGAAACGACCACGTGACGAGCCGCGTCGTGATCGGACCGAGCGTCTTGTGAAAAATGCCCCATCGCATCGGATCGGCGATGAGCAGAATGAGAATGAAGGAGCCGTACTGGCCGATCGCGAGATACCGCTCGGCCCAGTCGTCGGGCATCAGCGAGGCGGCCACCCAGCTTCCGTCGAGGGGCGGCAGCGGGAACATGTTGAAGACCGCCAGCGCGATATTCACCCAAATCAGCCCCGCGCACAGCGTGAACAGCGGCTCCAGCAGAAATGTCGCGTGGGGGAACGCGGGCATCCACACGCGCACCATCATCGCCGCGCCCAGCGCGAACAGGAGATTCGAGATCGGCCCCGCCGCCGCCACCAGAGCCGCGTCGCGTTTGACGTGGCCGAGATTCATGTGATTGACCGGCACCGGCTTCGCCCATCCGAACGCGAACCCCGCCGTCATGACCAGCACCAGCGGCACGAGGATCGAGCCGATGGGATCGATATGACGCAGCGGATTCATCGTGACGCGACCCATCATCCGCCCGGTGGGGTCGCCCAGCAGGTCCGCGCTCCAGGCGTGGGCCGATTCGTGAAACGAAACGGCCAGCACCAGAGCCGGGACCTGAATCAGAATGCGCAGGAGCAGATCGGCGTCCAACGGGAGGGGTCCTCGTCCAGTCCAAATAGGGGCGTAGGGTTAGCAGCGGTCCCCGGGGCTGTCAACGCCGTCGGGTGGGCTGACGCACGGGCCGCCGGACTTGCCGACGGACGAGCGCTTCGGTCGTCGGCGGTCCGCGCAACGCGGGTGTTCGCGGGGCGCGTTCGACGGGGAGCACAACGTCTCTTTTCGGGTTGACAACCCGACGGGCTGTTCCCAGCATGAAGCCACCGCTTTCGAAGCGTGTCGCAACCGATCTGCAAACATGTGCGTCGGACGCACATCCTTGCGGGGGCAGCTCATGGCAAAAATTCTGGTGATTGACGACGACAGCGAGATTCGCCGGGTGATTCGCCGCGAGCTCGAACATCACGGTCACGAGGTGACCGAGGCCGACGACGGCGCATCCGGTGTCCGCGTCTATCGGGAGCGTCCCGCGGACCTCGTCATCACCGACATCATCATGCCCGAAAAGGATGGGCTCGAATTGATGATCGAATTGCGCAGGCAGTATCCGGACTTGAAATTCATCGCCATCTCGGGCGGCGGACGACACGCGCTTCTGGACTTCCTGCCCGCGGCGGAGCGGCTCGGCGCGACCCGCTGCGTCAAGAAGCCCATCTCCGCCGTCGAATTCATCGACATCGTTCACGAGGTGCTGGCGGGCGAGCCCCCGGCGCCGTTTCCCGCGAGCTGACGACGGACGCGACCAGCGACGTTGCCCGCGGGGCGAGCGTCTTCTATAGTCCGACGGGACTTCGGATACCCCCGCAACATCGGGGATTGGGAGGTGATTCGTGGGCAAAATCGACTTCGGCAAGGCGTTCGAGCAGGGCTGGGCGGGATTCTCGAAGAACATCGTGGCGCTGATTGTCGCGACGCTGGTCACCGGGGTCATTTCCATCACGATCATCCTCGCGCCGCCGATGTTCGCCGGGCTCTCCCTGATGGGGCTTCGCGCGGCTCGCGGCGAGCAGGTCGAGATCAACGACGTCTTCGCGGGCTTTCAGAAATTCGGGCGCTATTGGGGTGCGATGCTTCTGATGGGGTTGATCGCCATTCCCGTCGTGCTGCTCACCTGCGGACTCGGCGCGTTCGTGATCGGCGGTGTCTATCTCTTCTCGATCCTGCTGCTTGCCGATCGCGACCAAGCCATCGGCGAGATGCTCTCGACCAGTTGGGCGTACTTCAAGAGCGACTGGCTCATGGCGGTGGTCCTGTCGTTTTCGACGGGAATGATCAACGGCCTCGGCGGGTCGATCGGCATCGGTGCGCTGGTCACCATGCCCTTCGTCGTGTGCGTGGTCGGCGCGGCCTACACGCAGGTCTTCGACGACGAGGTCGTCCCGGCGGCGCGGCCCGTGGCGACGCCGGTCTGACCGCGACGATTACGGCGCGACCACGGTTCGAGTTACGCCAAGACCACGGTTCGCGTTACGACATGACCACGGTGCGTGTGACGAACTCGGGCGGGTCGTTGATCGCCTTTTTCACGGCGCACTGTTCCACCGCGCGCACGAGCGCCGGATAATACTTCTCGGGGAAATCCGCCGGCACCTGGATGTCGATCAGCACCCGTGCGAGGCGGTGCGTTGCCGGGTCATGCTCGGTGTTCTGCACCACGCGGATGCCTTCGGTCGGAATCTTGCGGGTCTGGCAGAAGTTGAGCACGAAAAATCCCGCGCACGCGCCGATCGACGCGAGAAACAAATCGAAGGGCGCCGGGGCCGAGCCGTCGCCTCCCGCGCGCGGCGGCTGATCGGTGACGATCTGAAAACCCTTGTAGTCGGCCGCGACCTTCTGGCCACCGACGAACGACACCACCATCTCCGGCATCTGAAATCCCTTTCCGGGTTCGGAAGAGCGACAACGGGCGCCGGTCCGAAACCGTGCGCCCGTTCAAGATAACCACGAATCCCGGAGGAGCAAGGTCAGTCGATGACCTCCTGCCACAGAAGAATGTCGATGGGGTCGGAGACGATGTTGTACGCCGACGAATAGGTGTACCAGAAGTTCGGGTCGTTGTTGTTCGTAAACTCCGACGGATTCTGGATGATCGCGGTACCGAAGGCCGTGACGACGCCGGTGTACTTGATCTTGCCGTGCATCTCGTAGTCGCCCTCGGTGTAGGTGAGGCCGTTGAGCTGCGACTGCGCGTTGGTGTCGAAGTTCAGGAGCACGTCGTCCCGGGCGATGAAGCTGATCGTGGCACCCCCCGAATAGAATCCGCCGGTACCGACGATCTTCCCGGTGGCGATGATCGAGCCGGTGCCCGAGATCGAGCCGTTGAGTGTCACGTCGCCGTCCACATAGACCGTGCGCTTGCCGTCGGAGTCGGCGGGAACGTTGTCGAAGTTCAGGTTGTTGAACGTCACGTTCGTGCTCTTGTTGCCGCTGGTGCCGTCGGTGTCGTAATGATGCGCGCCGGTCGCCTTGCCCTCGAGGAGCGCCCAGTCGTCGTCCGAGAGCTTCGCCGCGTTCACGTCGAGCGCGGGGGTTTCGATGCGGCTGATGGGATCGGTCTCCGAACCGTCCACGTAGGTGAACGAGGACGTGGACGGCGCGTACATGTTGAGCGCGGGCGTTCCGCTGTCGAGGTCGAAGTAGGCATTTCCGTTCAGACGGATGCCCTCGGTCGAAACGCGCGGCTTGCCGGAAATGTGCAGGTCGCCGCCGAGATTGATGGCGTGGTCGAACGCGGAATCGACGTTGACGATCGCTTCGATGTGCCGCCGGCTCGATCCGGCTCCGCCGATGCTGTCGAGCTTGAGCAGTTGCGACGTGAGCGAGGTGACGGTGACCTGATAGTTGCTGCCGTTGTTCTGATCCGTGCTGCCGAATCCATCCATCCACGAGTTGTCTTCGCGCAGCTCGGCGATCGCGCGCTGCACGCCCGACTCCGCGGCGAAAAACGCCTGCGCGCTGCGCTTGTAGTTCCACGTGATCTTCATGTCGGTGTTCGACACGGTCATGCCCGCGAGGCCGATGAGCAGCGTGGACGCCATGACCATCATGACGATGATCATGACCGCCCCACGGCGCACCGACGCGCGAGTGCGCCGGCGAATCGCCAAACGGCTTGGTGTTAGGAACCGCATGGACACCTCCCCGCGCTGCACAGGTAGACTTGGCAGCTCGCACTCTTGTTGCCGGAGTAGTCCTGCGCCTGGATGTAGTAGCCGTAGCACGTGCTGTCCGTATTCATGCTGGAGAACGTGTCGGTGTAATCGATCACGTCGGGAGTCGCCGTGTTCTGGTCGGAGACGAGCGTGTACTTCTTCGACCACGATCCGCAATTCGCCCGGCGGTAGATGTTGTAGCCCGCGACGTCTTCCTCGGTCGACTTGCTCCACTGCAGCAGCACCTGCTTTTTCGCGAGTACGGTCCCGGTGAGGCCGAGCGGGCAGGCCGGCGCCGTCGTGTCGTTCGCCAGATCGTAGGTGTATGCACCCGTTTCCGGCTTGCGCGCGGTGGCGCCGTTCCCGTCGGTCGCGATGATGTAGATCCACATCCGCGCGTCGGACGAGTAGGGGATCGTCCCTTCCCAACGGCTGTCGCCCGAGTCGTAGGTCAGGTCCAGCGTTGCGTATCCGGACGACGGCGCGGTGCTGCTCATCGAGGTGTCGACCTTGTAGTAGAGCTTGGTCGACGTGATTCCGGTTCCCGAGTAATCGGTCACCGCGACATGCACGGGTACCGGGCGGAACTCCGGCACCTGGATCGACGAGACCGTCGTGGACATCGCCGTGTCGGTCGCCGGCTTATCCTGGAACGGCTGCGCGATGAGCGGCGCGGACGAAATCACCCAGCTCATCTCCGAGCTGTCGCAGGTGCGTCCGTAGGAGGTCAGCTCGTAGCCGACCGTCGCCGTGACGGTCGCGCCCTTCATGTTCATGTCGCTGTCGGAGGTCGTCGTTCCGACGCGCTCTCCGGACGCGCGCGCGGTCGTGAGCGCGGACGCAAGGGTGATCTGCGTGCCGAGGATCGCCGTGACCGTCGCGGTCGCGGGCGACGAATCGCCGATGTAGAGCACGTCGCCGACCTTGATTCCCGATGCCGAAGCGACCGAGATCGTCGTCGATCCGTTCGGCGCGCTCATCGAGAGCGTCGTGCTCGGGCGGGCGAATTCGAGTTCCACCGCCAGCGTGCCGCTCGCCGAGATCTGCGGATACAGGGCGTAGGGAATCTCGATCTCGACCGGCCCGGCTGCTGGGCTCGGCGACGCGGTCCAGATGGTCGTTCCCGAGGGCGCCTTCACGGTCTTCAATTTGGCGTCGGCGCGATCCCACGCCAGATTGAGCGAGGTGATCTTCGCGCTGGTCGCCGTCGAATTCTTGAGCTGGAACGTCACGACCTGATTGTAGGTCCCGCTCGTCGTGACTCCGTAGCCGTCGTCGGCCTCGATGCCGCCGTTCTGAATCGTGATGTGGCGATAGGGGGACTGCGTGTACTGATACTCGTTGTCGATCGCGTAGACCCACAGGTCGTATTCGCCCGAGCACCACTGCGAGACATCTCCGGCGGGACAAGGACTCGAATCGCCCGAGAATCCGCAGTATTGCTTCTGTAGCTCGGAGCGCGGGAACTGGTAGGTGCCGGTGTCGGGCGTCACGTGGAAGATCATCGACGTGATGCCCTTGCCGTTGTCCGCCGCGAGATCGGGCGGGTTCGACAGATTCGTCTCGTCCGGATCATACCCGACCGCTTGGAACACGAGCTGGCCGTTCGAAATGACGGTCCCCTCGTCGGGCGCCGTAATCTCAACGAGGGGCGATCGGGCGTCGGCCTTGGCCGAAGTCGAAACCCGGTCGCCGCAGTTGCCGCACCGGTCGCACGCCCACGCGGAATAGAAGTACCACGTGCCGTTCGTCAGGTTGTCGTGCGAATAGGACTTCGTTTCGCCGGGCGCGCCGCCCTCGTTCGTCAACTCCGTTCCCTGCGTCATGGTCATCGGGGTCGTGCCCGTGGACCAACGGATGATGACGTGGTCGAAGTCCGAATCGGCCGGGTTCGTCCACTGGAGCTGGACCTTCTGATCGCCGCCCGTGGACCCGAAGGGACTCACGGCCGCCGGCGGCGTCGGCGTGGTTTCGGCGGCCGTCGTATCGGTGGCTCCCGAAACCGGCGCGTCGGCGACACCGCCGGACCCGTCGCCGTACGCTTCATCCGACGCCTCACCCTCGCCAACGCAGTCCACCGTCGTGACCTTGTAGTAATAGGTCGTACACGGCTCAACGGTCGTATCCGCGAATGACGTGTCCGCCTCGCCGAGGGTGTTCTCGTCGGCGATCATGTTCTGCGAACTGATCGCGAATCCCGCCGACGTTCCGCGATAGACGCGGTAGCCCATCGCATCGGGTGACGCCGACGCGGTCCATGTCAGGTTGACCACCGCCGTGCCCGCCGTGGCGTCGAGTCCCGTGGGCGGGTCGGGGCGCGTATCGTCCGACAGCGTGAACGACGTCCCGGTCGAATCGTTGCTTTCGTTGAAACTCTGATCGTAGGCGATCATGCGCACTTCGTAGGTGACGCCGTGAGCGAGCCGCGCGTCCTCGACGACCCACTCATCGGCGGCGCCGTCGGAGACGTTGTACGCGGGCGTAAAATCGCCCTGGCCCGACTCGCCGTAGATGACCTTGTAGCCGCCGAGATCGGTGATCGAGCTGCCGTCGCACGCATTGGCCGAGGGCGGATTCCAGCCGATCTTGAACTGACCGCAAACGCCGTCCTCCGCGATCGCCAGGTTGGTCGGAGGATTCGGCGCGCACTGGTCGATCGAGAACCCGCGATTGCCCATGTTGCGCAGGTCGACCGACGACGAATACGACTTGGTGCGCCCCTCGGAGAGAGCGCTGCGGGTTTCGAGCGAGACTTCGATGCGACGCACCGACGCGCGCTGATCCTGCGTCAGGCTGGCCAGCGTGGCGGGGGTGAGTTGGGCGCCGTCCTCGTCGTAATAGCGAAGCTGGAAATTCGCGATGCTGCTCGCGGTGGCGGTGCCGTTTTTCGAGAGCGTCTGCGTGCCGAAGTTGTATCCGTACGATGTGGTCTCGACGGTCTTGACGAGCGTCGTGGCGGTGTCGAAGCCGTTCACCAATCCGCGCGCCAGATTGATCTTGTCGGGCTCCGACGACATGTCGACCGGATTGTCCTCGTCCACCGGCACCATCTCGACGGTCGAGCCGTTGTGCAGGAAGACGTAGTCGTCTTCCACCACCGTGTCGGAGGCATCATCGAGATTGACGAGGATCTGCGTGGCGCCGGCTGCCGCATTGGCGGAGAGAACGGTGGACACGTCGGAGTCGATGTCTCCACGGAAGGTGATCGTGTCGGACTTCGCGTCGGTGACGGATTCGAGTCCAACGACCCCGAACCCCGCCATGCGCATCTCGCGGGTGAGTTGCTCGAGCGAAACGCGGGCGTTTTGCAGCGACTGCGCCTGGTCGTCCACCGCGATGTAGCTTTTCGACTGCGCGACGTACACGGCGTAGGCCGCGCCCATGACGACGAGCGCGACGAGCGTGGTCACCAGAAGCTCGACTACCGTGAATCCGCCGCGCCGCATCGTCATCGGGTCATCTCCTCGCGATCAGGCTCGACAGTTCCACCTGCGTGCCCGATGCGGCCTGCACCAATACGCGCACATCCTTGAGCGTGTCGTCGGCGTTCGTCGAAACCGTGGTCACGCGACGATACTTCGCGTGGTCGGCGATCTCCCCGTACTCCTCGGTGTCGGACTGCACCTCGTCGTACGTCGAGGCTTTCAGGTTCTCCAGCTTGGTCTGCGCGAGATTGGTCGCGCTCATGACCGAGCCCGAGAGCGTCTGGCGGTGGTACACCGCAACCATCGTCGAGGTCGTTGCGAGCAATCCGACCGTCAGCATGAAGGTCGCCATCAGCACCTCGGTCAGGGTGAAGCCCGACCGCCGCGCGTCGCCGTTTCGTTTCATCCGTCCGCGTTCCATCACGTTCACCTCCCGGGCCGACCCTTAGAAGTACGGCACCCAGGGATCCGAGGGATTCTGTCCGCTCCAGCGCATCGGCGTGATCCGTCCCGTGGACAGGATCTGCACCGCGCGGTTTCGATCGCGCGAGCTGGACGCGGCATCCGTCTTCGACAACAAGTACACCGAACCGGGGTTCAGCGCCTCGCCGTTGGGCCGGAACGTGCAGCTCGGCGGATTCCCCGCGCCCGTCAACATCACACCGGCGCTGATCGTGCCGCCGCCCACCCCGGCCTCGGAGGACGAGTTGAACTGGATTCCCGCCGCGAGTTCGCCCAGCGTCACCGTCTTTTCCAGGTCGTAAATTTGGGGCCCGTCGGCGTCCGCGTCGATGTACACGGAATAGGAGTGGCCGGTCAGGTCGAAACTCACGATCACGTTCGACGCCCGGTCCACCGCCATCGAACGCGCGAAGCGCAGGTCCTGCGCCACGATTCGCGCCGCGTTGTTGACCTGCATGATCGACTGCCAGGACCG
Organism: Deltaproteobacteria bacterium; assembly: GCA_020845895.1. Classification (NCBI taxonomy): domain Bacteria; kingdom Pseudomonadati; phylum Myxococcota; class Myxococcia; species Deltaproteobacteria bacterium. Next base: position 24,488 of record JADLEX010000109.1, read on the forward strand.
AAACGCCGGAATCGACACGATCATCGCGCCCATGACCGCGATCGCGACCACGAGCTCGATCACCGTGAATCCCGGGCTGTTTCGTCCATGCGTCATGGGCCAATCCCTTCGAGTGCTTCGTTCCCGGGCTCCTCTGTTGCAATCCCCGTGCCTGAGAAAAAGCCACAAAACGCTTATCGCTCACGAGGTTCTGAAAGTTCGGCATTTCGATTCGTAATCCCATAGCACGTTTCGTGATGTAGACCTTTTCGGCAGATTCCTGCGCGGACTGAGGGGGAAACGAGCCCTTTCGCAGCTCTGATCGCACGCCGCCTCTCGTCTCCGATGTGATCGTCCTCCAGCGATCGCGAGGTTGCCATGGCGTTGCGGTGCGTGTTAAACGCCGCAAGGACAAACGGCACGAGCGGGACCGGGAGGCGCGGCATGACGAGCAGCGCAATTTGGCCGGCGATTATTGGGGTCGGGGGGGCGTCGGGCGCGGGTGCGCTTTCGATCCTGTTTTTCGTGCTGCTCGGCCTGATCGCCCTCGTGGTCGTAATGGGCGTGCTGATCACGCTCTTTCGGCAACTCCCTTTGTGGCTTTTCGATTCCTGGCCCCACCTCGCCGGCATCGGAGCGGGGCTGGCGGTATATTTCACCGGTCATAACTGGAAGGCGGCGGTCGCCTTTGCCGGCGCGGGGATCGGGTTCGGGTTCGTATGGACTGCGTTCGTCGAACGCCAGGCCCGGCGAGGAACCGGCTTCGCGGGACGGGTTCACAATCGTCTGCTCAGGCACGCGAGCCGGTGACCATTCGACGTAACGGGCGGTCTCAACGCAAGGACGACTTTCGATGAAATCTCACGAACAACCGCGCGCCCGGCGACGTCTCGCTTCCGCGATGATCGTCCTTTTCGCCGCGCTCGTCGCCTCGGCGCTCCCCTCGTGTTCACGCCCGGAACCGGCGGCGTTTTCGCTTTATGAGAACATCCCGGCGATCGAATTGTCGCTCGGCGACCTCGCCCACGTGCGCGAGATCGCCGCGGCCGCGATCGCGGGAACGACGCACGAAAGAAGGACCGACGCGCACCGGCTGATCTACCACCCCGAGCACCGCGGCGTGTTCGTTTCGGTGGTGTTCCCCA
>JADLEX010000110.1 GCA_020845895.1 Deltaproteobacteria bacterium
GACGTCGTGGTCGTGGTGCCGGCGTCGTCGTCGAGATCGTCGTTCAGGGAATCGTCGTCGGGCGTTGCGTCGTCATCCGACTTCGCATCGCCCGCCGAATCGGACGACGAGCAGTCGCAGGCGGGGAACGCCGCGAGGGCGATCAGGACGAGGACGGCAAGGTTGGTTTTTCCACGCATGTCATTTCCCTGCTAGCCCAACGGTCATTAAATGTAATAATTAGCTGTTACGCTTGTTTGAAATTGCGGGCTGTAAGATTTATCACTGATATCTGAAAATCCCATAATTTTCACGATCCAGCCACGCGTCCGTCGTGGCGAGAGCGGAACGTCCCTGACGAATAACGGGGCGGCGTCCGGAGGCGAGTGCGATCGTTGCGCGCGTCACTCCCCCTGCGGCGTCGCGGCGGGCGCGGGCGCGATTTCTTCCTTCTTGTCGTAGACCATCGTCTTGGCGATGAGGTCGTGCAGGGCCTGCTTGTTCTGCGTGAAGAAGGCGACGACGAAGCCGATACCGAAGATGACGGTGGAAAACGCCTTGCCGCCCGCGCGGATGAACGCCGCGCCGACGGAGAGCGGCTTGCCGTCCGTGTCGCCGACGTAGAGGCCCATGACCATCTTGCCGAGCGTCGCGCGGTATTTCGACGATTCCATCAACCCCCAGTAGAGGATGTTGACGCCGAGGACGATGAGGAAGATGCGCTTGCCGAAGATCGGCACCAGGACGATCCGGCGCACCAGACCGATGATGATCCCGTCGATGAGCAGTGCCACGAATCGTTTGCCGATTCCCGCCGTCGCCGCCATGCCGCTCTCCCTCTTCGAAATGCAGTGGCGCGATGTTAGTCGGGGACGCGGGCGAATTCAAGAACGGGAAGCGCACAGGACGAAGAGCACGAAGGTCTCGCGGTTGCCGCTCGGGCCCTCGATGGGGCTGTCCGCCTCGCCCGCGAGTTCGAAGCCGAGCGTGTCGCGGCCGAACGCTCTCACCGCGTCGATCGCCTCGCGGCGCGCCGATTCGTCGCGCACCACGCCGCCCGCGCCCACGCGCTCGCGGCCGACCTCGAACTGCGGCTTGACCATCGCGAGGATGCGTCCGCCGGTTTTCACGCACGCCGCGACTGCGGGCAGGATCAGCCGCAGCGAGATGAAACTCACGTCGATCACCGCGAGATCGACCGGATCGCCGACGACTTCGGGCGTGATGGCGCGCGCGTTGGTGCGTTCGATGACCGTGACGCGCGGATCGGCGCGCAGCTTCCAATCGAGCTGCCCGTAACCGACATCGACGCCGACCACGTGCGCCGCGCCGCGCTGGAGCAGGCAGTCGGTGAACCCGCCGGTCGATTGGCCGACATCCAAACAACGCAGTCCCGCCGGATCGACGCCGAGCGCTTCGAGCGCGCCCGCGAGCTTGACGCCGCCGCGCGACACGTAGGGATGGTCCGCGCCGCGCACCTCGACGCGCGCGTCGGGCGTGATGAGCTTCCCGGGTTTGTCCTCGCGCACGCCGTTGACGTCGACGAGCCCGGCCATAACGAGCGCCTGCGCGCGTTCGCGACTGGGCGCGAGGCCGCGCTCGGCGAGGATTCTGTCGAGGCGGATTTTCGGATCAGACGGCATGGCGGCGCGGCGGTTGCGCCCTCAGCCCATCAGGCGTCGCGCGGCGTCGGCGATGCCGTGGTCGTCGATGCCGTAGCGATGATAGAGGGCTTCCTGCGTGCCGTGTTCGATGAACACGTCGGGCAGGCCGACGACGGCGGTGCGCACGTTCGTCAGACCGCGATCTGAGAGGGCTTCGAGCACGGCGGAACCGAATCCGCCGAGGCGCGTGCCCTCTTCCGCGGTGACCACGCGGCCGGTGGCGCTCGCCCATTCGGCGATGAGATCGACGTCGAGCGGTTTCGCGAACCGCGCGTTGATGACGGCCGCGTCGATCCCCGATTCGGCGAGCATCTTCGCCGCGGACATGGCCGGGTACACGCGCGAACCGTAGGCGACGATGACGAGGTCGCTCCCCGGGCGCAGCAACTCGCCCTTGCCCATCGGCAACACCTCGTAGGGCGCATCCATCGGCACGCCGAATCCGTTGCCGCGCGGATAGCGAATGGCGACGGTGACGCGGTATTGCAGGGCCGAATAGAGCATCTGTCGCAGTTCGCCCTCGTCCTTGGGCGCCATCAGGTGCATGCCGGGCAGGTGGCGCAGATAGGCGATGTCGAAGACGCCGTGGTGCGTCGGGCCGTCGGCTCCGACGAGCCCCGCGCGGTCGAGGCAAAACACCACGGGGAGCTTTTGCAGCACGACATCGTGAACGACCTGATCGTATCCGCGCTGCAAAAACGTCGAATAGATCGCCGCCACGGGTTTGAGGTTCATCTTGCACAGGCCCGCCGAGAACGTGACCGCGTGCTGCTCGGCGATGCCCACGTCGTAACAGCGATCGGGGAACGCCTTGTAAAACGGGATCAGCCCGGAGCCCGACATCATCGCCGGCGACACCGCCACGACGGAGGTGTCCATCTTCGCCATGTCGATCAGCGTCTGGCCGAAGACGTCAGAGTACGACGGCGGCGTCGGTTTCGCGTTCGGGTCCTTCACGATGCCCACGGCGGGGTCGAACTTGCCGACACCGTGATACTTGAGCGGGTCTTTCTCCGCCGGCGCGTAGCCTTTGCCCTTGACCGTCAGGCAATGAATGATGAGCGGGCCCTTGGCGTCGCGGATGTCGCGGAACGCGTCGACGAGCGCGAGCACGTCGTGCCCGTCCAGCGGGCCGACGTAGGTGAAGCCGAGCGCTTCGAACAAATACCCCGGCGTGACGACGCCCAGCGCGCTTTCCTCGACGCGCTTGAGCACGTGCAGCACGTCTTCGCCCATCGGTCCCATCGCCGTGAAGAACGTGCGCACCGCGCCGCGGATGGCCTGCGTGCGTTTGCCGACCAGCGCGCGCGACATGAAGCGCGAGAGCGCGCCGACGTTGGGGTCGATGCTCATCTCGTTGTCGTTGAGCACGATGATCGGGCTCGACTCCGACTGCCCCGCGTGGTTGAGCCCCTCGAAGGCGAGGCCCGCCGTCATGGACCCGTCGCCGATGATCGCCACCACGCGGCGCTTTTCGCCGGAAAGAGCGATCGCCTCGCTCATGCCCGTCGCGCTCGAAATGCTCGTGCCCGCGTGGCCCGTCAAGAACGGGTCGTGGATCGATTCCTCGTAATGGGGAAAACCGGACAGGCCGTCGGTCTGGCGGATCGTGTGGAGGCGATCGAGACGCCCGGTGAGGATCTTGTGCGGATACGCCTGATGGCCGACGTCCCAGAGCAGGATGTCGTTCGGCGTCTCGAAGACGTAGTGCAGCGCGACGGCGAGCTCGACCGATCCGAGGTTGCTGGCGAAGTGCCCGCCCACCCGCGGGATGGTCTGCACGATCGCGTCGCGGACCTCCTTGCAGACCTGCGTCAGATCCGCGAGGTCCAGCCGGCGCAGATCGGCCGGGGAGTGGATGTCCGGGAGGAATGGCGGTTTGGGCATTTGGGGCTCGTCAACCGATCGTCACGCGCATGTCACGCATCATGAGCATGTCATCACAATTCATCGGACTCGACGTCCGCATCGTCCGCCTCTTTGTCCTTCTCATCTCCGACCTCATCGAGACCGGGATCGAAGGGTGCAAGCGCAAACTCGCCGTTTTCCTGGCGAAGCAGCAGTTCGACCCGGCGCGACGCGGAGGTGAGCGACACGGTCAGCTCGCGCGAGAGCTTCACGCCTTCCTCGAAAGCTGTCAGCGCGTCCTCGAGATCGATTTCTTCGCTCTCCAGCCGCTCGACGATCTGCTCCAGCCGCGCGAGGCGCGCACCGAAGCTGTCCTTCGATTTGGATTTTCCGGCCAAATTCCACGCACCGCTTTCCTACAAGGCGAGTATTATCGACGCCGGACGGGCGGACGGTCAACACGCGGGCGCGCGCCCGCAAACTCGCTCACCGACTAGAGCGGCAGCGTCCAGGTGAACACCGCGCCGCCCTCGGGGCCGTTGCCGGCCCAGATCGACCCGCCGTGCGCCTCGACGATCCGTTTGCTGATGTAGAGCCCGAGGCCCAATCCATCCTTTCTGTAGCCCTCGCGCGTCACCCGACGGTACTTCTCGAAAATCGTCAGATGGTGCTTCGGATCGATCCCCGGTCCACGGTCACTGATCGTCACCCGGGCAACCGGCCGCGCCACGCGCTCGACGCTCATGTTGAAGGTGTCGGCGCGCACCGTGACGGTCGAGCCCGCCGGCGCGTATTTGAGCGCGTTGCCGATCAGGTTTTCCATCACCTGTTTCACGCGGTCGGGATCGCCCGTGCACCGGCGCAGGCGCGGATCGCGGCCCAAGAGCACGCACTCGATCTTGACGTCCAGCTCGTTCGTCAACGGCTCGAACACCATCACGCTGTCGCGCACGACGGCCTCGAGATCGAACACCCGGCGCTCGATGGCCAGCGGATCGCCGCCCGCGTCTCGCGACGCGAAACCCAGATCCCGCACCATGCGCGTAAGCCGTCGTGCTTCTTCGTGAATGATCTCGAGAAACCGGTGTTTTTGCTCCGGAGACAGCGCAAGGTCGGACAGCAACCCCTCGCTGCTCGCGCAGATCGACGCGAGCGGCGTTTTCATCTCGTGCGTGAGCATCGAGACGAGCTCGCTGAACCGGGCCGCGTCGTCGGGCGGCGCGTCGAGCGCGTGCAAATGTCGTTTGGTCGTCACGGGATAAATTCCACCTCAGAAACGGAGCGTTTCATACGTGTGGATGACGCGAATTTCAAGACCCTGCGCCTCGGCGCGCAATTTCGCGATGAACGCGTCGATGCCCTGAAACGGCAGGGACGGCGCGCGCCCGTCGGCGTCGAAAGGCTTGGTGAAGTCGTCGAAATGGAACGGAATGACAACCTTGGGCCGCAGGTTTCGGATCACGCGAGCGGCGTAATCCGGGCAGTATTTCCAGCCCGGAACGCACAGAAACACGACATCGGCCGGATGCGGAGCGAGTTCTTCGTCGATCACGTCGGCGCTGCCGATCTGCACGAAACGCACGCCGCCCACCTCCAGATGCGGCGAAAAGACCTGCCCATGCCGGTAATCCTTGGCGCGAAACGGACGCGGCGTATGGGGGTCGATCTCTCCCGGATACGGCACTCGGCCCAGGATCACCTTGCCGTGGCGCGACGGGATCATCGTCAGCACCGCACCGCCCGGCAGGTCCACGCGCTCGCGCCCGGTGCACGCGCGCACCCGTCCCGGTCGCTCGTGGATCTTCATCGCGGTTTCGAGACTCGAATTGCCGAGGATCGGGCCGTCGAAGTCACCCGCGATCGTCGGAATGTCGGCGATGTGATCGAAATGGGAGTGCCCCGCGATCACGGCCGAGAGCTCGCCCGGCAATTCGCGCAAGCGGCGCTTGATCGTGGCGACGTCCGGCGTGAGACGACCGAACAGCACATCGCCCTTGCCCGACCGCGTATAGTACGGGTCGATCAGCCAGGTGCGCCCGTCGTGCGTGAATTCAAGCCCCGCCGCGCCCGTCCAACGTACGCTGACCATCCCGTTTCCCCACCTTGGCGACGTGATTGAGATACCACTCCATATCCGCGCACATTCCGCGAAGAATCTTGATCTCGCGATGATCCGGATCGGCCTTGTGCAGCATTTTCCGAATCGCGATCACCACGTGCTGCGGATCCTTCTTCGCCAGAAACCCGCACTCGGTCATGAGCGGCAGGAATTGGTCGAAGAAGCCCTCGATCTGCCCGGAATCCGCGATCCGGCGCGGTTCCGGATTCGGGTCTCCCACCTGCGCGATACGCAGCTCGTATGCGACGACCATCACGGCCTGCGCGACATTGAGCGACTCGTACTCCGAATCCGACGGAATCGTCAGGATCATCGGCGCGAGTTCCAGCTCGTCGGTGTTCAGCCCCTTGTCTTCGCGACCGAAGACCACGACGGCGGATTGGTCCTCGCCGAGATTTCGCGCCAGATGCTCTCCGAACGTGCGGGGCGTGAAATCCATCGTTCTTCGCGCGCCGAGCCGCCGCGTCGTCGAGACGCGCACGTGAAAAGGCTCGATGGCTTCTCGCAAACTCTTGAAAACCCGCGCGTTTTCAACCAGATCCCACGCGCCGACCGACATCTTACGGCAGTCCAGATCGTTCAGATCCGGCGGATTCACGAGACGCAGCGACGATAACCCCATGTTTTTCATCGCGCGCGCGACGGAGCCGATGTTTCCGGGCTGCAACGGTTCCACCAAACAGATCGCGACGCGCTCAAGAAATTTGTGGGGGTCGGACATCACCGCTCGGAAGTCGGGAGAAAACGGACTCGGTGCGCGGATATTATCGGCTTGGGGGCGAATTGCAATTGCGGAACAGTTCGCGCAAAACCCTTGCATGTCTCCCGAGACACCGTCCGAAATCGCCACACAGCCGCGCCGAAGCCCGCCATGGAGGCGCGCCCTGGGCATCGCGCTCGCGCTGGCCTGCTTCGTCTTCGTCGGGGATCAGATTCTGAGCGGATGGCGGCAGGTGGCCCATCTCGAATGGCGGATTCGCCCCGCGTGGCTGGCCGCATCGTTCGTGCTGGTCTTCGCGAATTTCGCGGTGGCCGCGCGGAGCTGGCGTCCGGTCTTTGTGGCGCTCGATCATCGGCCGATTCGCCTCGCGCAGGCGTTCGCGATCATCTACTCGGCGCAACTTGCCAGGTACCTGCCCGGACGAGTCTGGCAGTTCGTCGGGCAGGCCGAGGCCGCGCGCCGCATGGGCTTCGCCGCGTCGACGGCTCTGACGGCGAGCGTCACGCAGATCATCGCGGGCACGGCGGCCGGGCTCGTCGTCGCGGCCGGGTGCGCGTACGCTTCGGACGAGGTCGCAATAGCCCTGGCCGCACTGGCAGGCGGATTTTCCGTCCTCGCCGGGCTGCTGCTCTCCGGACGCTTCGCCGACCGGATCGCGAAGAGGCTTCCCGCGCATTGGCGGCTCTCGCAGGTCCGTTTCGACGTGGGAATACGCGGGTTTTGCGAGGTGTTTGCCTGGGGGATTCTCGGCTGGGTGTTTCACGTCGGCGCGGTCGTCGCGCTTTGGGCCGCCGTCGCGCCCACCGACGTGGACATCGCCTGGCGGGTGGCGTCATCGTACGTCTTCTCGTACCTCTTCGCGTTCTACACGCTCGTCACCCCGGCGGGGCTCGGCGTGCGCGAGGGCGCGGTGACCGCCCTGCTCGGCCCCGCGATCGGCGCGGGTCCCGCGGGCATGCTCGCCATCGTTCAGCGCATTTGGTTCACGGTTTGCGAGTCGGTCGCGTTTGTCATCGCCGCCTGGCTCTGGCGCTCCGAAGTGCGCTCGGACAAAAAGCCGGGGTAATCGCGCTCGAGCGTTTCGAACAGCCACTCGGTTCGTTCCCGCTCGCCGAGCCGCGCGTACGCGAGACCCAAGTAATAGGGAATGTACGGATCGTCGCGGATCTGCATCGCCTGTTCGTACGCGCTCACGGCGCGGCGATCATCGCCCGCGAGCGACCAATAGTTGCCCCAGCTTTGCGCGAGGACGCCGGATTCGGTCGGAGGTAACGACGGCGCAAGCCCCAGGTAGAACGCGATGAACAAGGACGTCGCGTACGCCGTCGCGTTTCGGATCGGAACGGACGGCGAGCAACCCACGATGGTCCAGACCGCCACGCCGGAGAGAATGAGGATGGCGGACGCCCACGGGTCCGGCAGCCCAAGCGTGTTCCCGGCTCCCACGCCGTTGAACAGCAGCGGCAGAGAGAACTCCCAAAGTGGATTTCGAATCTGCTCGAAAACCTGCGTCCACGTCGCGATGCCGACGGCCAGCAGCAGCGTGGAGACCATGCCCGCCGCCAGCGCGACACCCCGAAAGCGTGCGCCAAGGCTCGGAAGCCCGAGTGCCAGACCGAGAGCGAGCGGCGCGACGAGCGGCGTCAAATGACGCGGACCGAGGCAGGCGCTACCCGACGCCTCGAAGTAGCCGGACAGCACGACGACATACGCGAGCGTCATCCCCGCGAGAAACAGCGCGGGGCCACGATGAGTTTTCACGGCACGCAGCGCGCCCGCGAATCCCAACGCGGCGACCGGGCTCCAGAACAGCAGCCCCTTGGCGGGCGAGAACACGAGCAGAAACGCCGTCGAAAAGCTCGGCATTCCGATCCCGAAGAGCCCCTGCGACATCTTTTCGCGATAGAAATCGGAGTGCTCGAGGTGATAGCCGAATGTCAGCGGATCGCCGAACAGGGCCGCGTTGAAGTTCAGGATGATTGCGGCGGGGACCAATGCTCCGAACACGGCGAAGAGGGCGATGCGCGGCAAGCGTCGCTCAAACGTCATGAGATACACGCCCGCGCACGCGCCCATTACCGCCGTGGGATACTCCACGCAGATCGCAAGGCCGTAGCAAATCCCGGACGCCACGAGCGATGCGAGGCGGTCGTCCCGGCGATAATCGAGAAAGAAGACCGTGGCCCAGAAAACGAACAGAGCGCTCGGACCGTGGCCGTAGAGCATGGTGAAGTATGGCCACGCGGTGGTGCCGATGGTGAAGACGGTCACGCACAAGCGGCGATCGAAGTCGCTCATGCCCGCGCGGGCGAGGCGGCGATTCCAAAACCACGCGGACAGCCACGTTGCGAGCGAGAGCGAAATCGTACGCGCGAGGTGAAGCCCCCACCAGAAATCGTGCGTGACAAGACGCGCAAGCGCGACGAAGGGCACGAGCATCAGGCTCAGGCCCGGCGCTTTGTCCGTGTACGCCTTGCCGTCCGCGACCGCGAGATCGGTCGTCTTCGCGGCGTAGGGGCCGAGGTCGAGCGTGCCCGCCTCGACGACGCGCAGCGCCGCGGCGTAACGCGACATGACGTTGACGCCCACGGAGCGATTCGCCGGCAAAACCAGCAGAATCGCAATGAACGCGAAGAGGAGGATGTCGGCCCGTTTCACGCCGCCCGCCGTATGAGGAGCAGGTCGGAACTTAGCACAGCCGCGCCGCTTGTTTAACGCCGCGCCCAGATGTCAATATCGCGCCGTGCCGTCACTCCTGGCTTTGGCAAAATCGCTCGCGCTCATCGCGCCGCTCGCGTGGGCCGCACACGAATTCGCGCGACGCGCGACTCGCCGGGCATCGCCCGTCGAACGCGCCACCGCCGCGATGGTCGTGTTCCACGCGCTCGCGGTGGCCGGGGCGGGAGTGCTCGGCTTCGCGGGCCTGCTCACCTACGCCGCCCTGCAAGCCACTTCGATCTCGTCGGCGTGCATCGCGCTGGCGTTGCGTCGGTTCGCCCCCACGCAGCCGACTCCGGATTCAAACGACAGTCCGACCGCAAGAGGGATCCCGATCGGCGACGCCATGCTCCTCGCGACGGGCGTGACAGCGATTGCCGGCGCGTTTTTCGCCTCGATGCCGCACCCGGCTTTCGATTACGACGCGCTGACCTATCATTTGCACTTTCCGGTGCAGTGGCTGAACGCGGGACGAATATTTCTCATCGAAACGCCGTTCGGCGACGCCGCGCCCGAATACGCACCCGCGAACGGCAGCCTATGGTTCGCGTGGCTGATGGCTCCCTGGCGCGAAGGGTCCTGGCCCGCGGCGCGGTTTGCGTTTGCGGGCTTCGACGCACTCGCGAGGTTCGGACAACTCCCCTTCGCCGCGCTTCTTGCCGCGTCGGTCGCCCTGCTGGCCGAGACGCTGACCGGAACTCGCGATCACACCGCGCGCCCCGCCGCGCTCGCGATCCTCATGCCGTGGGTCGTGTGGCAAAGCGCGACGCCGGGCGTCGACCTGATTTTCAGCGCCTGCCTCGTCGCCGCGATCGCCTTCGGTGCGCGGTACGCGCTTTTGCGATCATCCGGCTCGGCGCTGCTGTGCGGCATGTCGATCGGCCTCGTGGTCGGAACGAAGTTCGTCGGTCTCGCGTGCCTGCCGATTGTGCTGGGCGCCATCGTTGCATGGAATGGTCCCAGGAAACCGTGCGCGGCGGACATCGCGAACTTCGCCGTCGCCGCGCTGGCGCTCGGCGCTCCTTGGTACATTCGTAATTGGATCGTCGCCGGAAACCCGCTCTTTCCCGCGCACGTCGACATCGTGGGTATCGAATTTTTCGGGGGGGCTTACACCCGTGACGCGATGGCGCGCAGCATCTTTCACGTTCCCAACGTCGGCGCGGCGCTCGTCGTCGCGGCGCACACGTTCGGATATCCATTGTTCTTCCTCGCCATTGCGTGCTGGGTACGCACAATTTCGGCCGCGCGAAGTTCTCAAACGTGGCTCGTCGTTGTTCTTGCGATTCCCGCCGCGTTCATCTGGCATTTCATCGCCGTCCCTTACAGCTCGCAGAACCGTTTTCTGATCTGGGTCGCGGCGCTCGCCTTCGTGCCGACGGCGTTCTCGGCGAACACCCGCCGAGCGGTGCCATTCGGACTCCTGGTGATCGCCGCCGTGATGGCACAGTCGTTCTGGCCTGAAACCGCGACGACGATGTGGAACACGCCGGTTGTCTTCGCCGGCCATTTTCGCGTCGATTCCATCCTCGCGCTGACCGCCGCGTGGGCGTGTTTTGTCGCGGCGATTTTCGCGGCGCCGTATTCACGCATGCCGCAGGTGTCCATGATCGGCGCGCGCCTGGTCGCCCTCGCGGCCGGAATCGTTTTTATCGCGGTTGCGGGAGGCGCCGTGCGAGTCCCGATGTCCTCGCTGCGCGAGTTGCCGCTCGACGCCTACGCGCGCATTTGGGCGGAGAATCCGGAGTGCGTGGCGTATGCAGGACGCAATCGACCATTGCATCTCGCGGGACGCAACGGACGCACCCGCGTGACGTGGATTCCGGTGGATGGTCGCGACGACCTCGCGTTCCACGACGTGGTGCGCGCGATCGGGCCGAACCACGATCGAGACAAAGCCGCATGGCGCTATTCGTCGCCGGATCGCGTCGGTTGGCTTGCCGCCCTGCGGCGTTCCGGAGCGAGGTGGCTGTTCATCGAACCGCTCGGCCTTGAGGAACGCGCGTATCTCGGATACGACGAGCAGGGATTCCCCGTCGAACGAAGCTGGGCCCGCGAGCGGCCGGATGTCTTCGAACCGGTGCTCGTGAGCGAACGATACGAACTCTATCGGGTGCGTGGATCGTCTTGATGCATACGCGGCGGAAAGCGCATCCTTTCGCGAACGCGCGAACGCGCCGGGCTCTCGCGGCGGCGGCGTTTCTGGTCCCGTTCGCGCTCTACCTCGCGGGGCTTTGCCCCACCATCCACCTCGGCGACTCGGGCGAGCTCGCCACCGCCACGGCCACGCTCTCGGTTCCCCACGTTCCTGGCTATCCCGTCATGACGCAGGCGGGATTCGCGCTGTCGCGCGCGCCGATCGGATCGCTCGCGTTCCGCGCGAATCTGTATTCCGCGCTGTGCGGCGCGCTGGCGTGCTGGCTCGTGTTTCTGCTTCTGTCCGATCTCGGCGCGCGACCCGCAGGGTCGTTCGCGCTCGCGGTCGCCTTCGGCGCGGCGCACACGGTGATGGAGGAAAGCCTCAAAATTCGCGCCTATCCGCTGAACGCCGCCTTCGCCGCGTTCATGCTGTGGCGGGCGCTGCGCTGGCGGGTGACCGGCGATCGCCGCGAGCTGTTCCTCATCGCGTTCGCCGGGGCGCTGGGACTTGGAAATCATCAGATCGTGCTCGCGGCCGGAGTCGCGCCCGCGGCGATCCTTGTCGCCAATTGGCGAAGGCTACGCCCGCGGGATGCGGCAACCATGCTCGCCCTCGGCGTCGTCGGGTTGTCCGTTTACGCTTACCTGCCGCTGCGAGCGATGGCCGGGCCCGTGCTGAATTGGGGCGACCCGTATAACGCCGAGCGCTTTTTCGCCGCGCTGACGCAACAGCAGTACGCGCATAAGATGATGTCACCCGATTGGACGCCGAAGCTGCGCATGGCGGGGATGATTCTTCGCAGTCTGGTCACGGAGGTGGGCGCACCGGTCTTTGCGCTCGGCATCATCGGCGCGACCCGCCTCGCGAAATCCGACCGCGCCCTGCTCGCCGGGCTCGTCGGCGTCGTGCTCGCGACGATCGCGCTGCGCGTGAACTACATCGGCCAAGACGAATTCCATCAGGTGCTGCGCTACACAACCTGCTGTACGCTCATGGTCGTAGTCGCCGCGGCCTTCGGTTTGCGGGAGATCTTCGCCCGATCGCGACCGGTTTTCGCGCTCACTCTCGCGGCGCTCGCGGCAGTCTACCCCATCGCGGTGAATTTTCCCGCGGTGAATGCCTCCCGCCATCGTGTCGGCGAAGACTTCGCCAAAGCTTCGCTCGCCTGGCCCGAACACGGCTACGCGCTCGCCGTGGGCGGCGACAACAACGTTTTTCCCCTCTGGTTCTACCAGCGCGTCGAGCGATACCGACAGGATGTCGTCCTCCTCCCTCGCTCGGGCTTCGATACCGACTGGATTCAGGCCGAGGTCGCGCTCGCCCTGCCCTTCGGAACCGACCTTCTGCGTGCGGCCTACCGTACCGTGCCATTCCCCGTGTTCTACTCGACCGTCGAGAACCTTCGGGAAGCCGGTGTCCCCGTCTACTCGCAGTTTTCCACGACCTCCGATCCGGTCGAGGCGGACATTTGGACTGACTGGAACGCACGCGGCCTGATCGAGCCGTGCGGACTCGGTTTCCGCATCGACGGCGGTCCATGCGACGACACGATCTGGCGTCGATTGCCGATGTCGGCCTATGTCGATCCCGCGATTCCCCGCGATCACCACACGCGGTCGTTGCTGGACAATGTGGTCCATCATCAGTTGCTCCGCACGCAGTCCGCCCGCCGCGCGGGTGATCCCGACACCGCCCTGGCCGCCGCGCGAATCGCGGTCGCCGCGCTGCCCGATGACGCGCGTGCGGCACTCACCGTGTACGTGACGCTGCTCGACATGGGGCGGATCGACGAATCCAACTCACTGGCTGACGACTTGATGGAACAATTCGGCGAGGACGCGAAGGTTCAGGCCGTGCTGCGCGCCGGCGCGCACGGAGCTCAGCCGTGACCACGGACACGCGCCCGAAGAGGTCGAACCCGGCGATCGTCGGCGCGTTCGTCATCCTCTGCGTGTGCTTCGCGACGTATGCGACGACGCTGCAACGTCCGTTTTTCTTTGACGACATTCCCTTCATTGTCGGCGAAACCACCCAACGCGATCTCGCCAACATCGGGTCGTTTTTCATCGCCGACCAGCATTTGCTCTATCGCCCCGTGCGCTCCGTGGCCTACACGCTGATGCACGCGGGGTTCGGCCTCGATCCGGTCCCTTACCGCGTTGTCGCGATCGCGTTGCATGCGCTGTGCTGCATCCTGATCGCGGCGATCGCGATCGAGTCGGGCCTGGGCGCGGGCGCGGCGCTGCTCGCGGGACTCGTCTTCGCGCTGCACCCCGTCCACGCCGACCGCGTCGCGAATACGACCGCCGCTTTCGATCTCGTCGGGCTCGCGCTCGGCTACGCCGGTCTTTTCGGTCTCATCCGATACGCCCGGTACGGCTCACGCCGGGCATGGGGGTTTGGTGCTTTGGCGCTGGCGGCGGGCCTGCTCGGCAGCGAGGAATGCGTGACGATTTTCGCGCTGTTCCTGGCGTGGTGGTGGACCGTGGGACGCGATGCACCCGGAAGGCATGTGTCCCTGGCCGCTATCGTCGCGTTCGTCGTGACCGTCGGCTACCTCGTCGCGCGTACGCTCGTTCTCGGTCAGATCGCGCGCACCGGCATCGCGCCTGTTCCCGGCATTTTCGAGCGACTTTCGGCAGGCGCCATCGCTTGGTGGTACGGCGCGCTCAAGATCGCGTTTCCTTTCTCACTCCGGCCCGCATACGGATTCACGGTCGAATCCGCGCCGCACGCGCTGCTGTTTGCCGCCATTCCCGCGTGGGCGATTCTCATGCGGGCCATCTGGCGCGGTCGCGAGCGGCGTGGGTTACCGGCCTTCGCCATTCTCTGGGCCGTCGTGGCCTTCGCCCCTTTCGCGCAGATCATCCCGACCGACACGGTCATGGCCGAGCGCTATTTCTATTCGCCGCTGGCGGGCGCGGCGCTCTTGGCCGGATGGGCTTACGATCGCGGGCGGCACGATGTCGCATCGCCGGCGCGCACGCTCGCGAATATCCTCGTCGTCACCGGACTCGTCGCGATGGCACTGGCTTCGGCGCATCGCGGATACGTGTGGGCCGACGAGTCTCGCCTGTGGGCCGACGCGTACTCGAAGGACGACCGCGCGGCGATTACCGTGCTGAACCATGCCAACGCCCTGAAGGATGCCGGTCGGCCGGACGACGCCTGCGAACTGTATCCCCGCGCGATCGCCCTCGATCCCTTCCGCCACGAGCCGCTCGTCGGCTTCGGTGATTGCCTCGTTCGTCGGGGAGACGTGGAGGGCGCTATCGAGGTGTATCAAAAGGCCAATGAGATGGCCCCCGGAGCGCGAGGGCCGCTGGAGGGATTGTGTCAGGCGCTCGCGATGAGCGACCGGTTCGATCCCGCCGCCGAATGCGCCCGCCGCCTCGTCGAAATCGACCCCGATTCGCTTGTGGGGCCATATGTCCTTGGCTATAGTGCGTGGCGTCAAGGCCGCTTGGAAGACGCCCGGAACGCCCTCGAAGCTGCCGCACGTTCGCCGCGAGGGCCGAAGAAAACGGCGAACGCGGCGGTCGAACTGCTGGCACGAATCAATCTGGACCGGACCCCATGAAGCTCTCCGTCATCATGCCCGTGTTCAACGAACGCACCACGATCGAGGAGATCGTCGGGCAGGTGCTCGCCATTCCGCGCGACAAGGAACTCATCATCGTGGACGACGGCAGCACCGACGGTACGCGCGACATTCTTCGCGAACGTATCGAAGGGCTCCCCGGCGTCAAGGTCGTCTATCACGCGCGCAATCAAGGCAAGGGCGCGGCGATTCGCACGGGCCAGGCGCACATCGCGGGAGACATCACGGTCATTCAGGACGCCGACCTCGAGTATGACCCACGCGACTTCGAGACGCTGCTGGAGCCAATCATCGAGAAGCGCGCGGACGTGGTGTACGGGTCCCGGTTTCTCGGGCGTCACCGCGCGTTCCTGTTCTGGCACTACCTCGGCAATCGCTTCCTCACGTTCGTGACGAACGTCCTCTACAACACGATGCTCACGGACATGGAGACCTGCTACAAGGCGTTCCGTTCCGAGGTTTTCAAGTCGATTCACATCCGCTCGAACCGTTTCGAGTTCGAGCCCGAGATCACCGCCAAGGTCTTCAAGAGCGGCTGCCGCGTGTTCGAGGTCCCGGTCAGCTATGCCGGGCGCGACTACGTCGAGGGGAAGAAGATCACGTGGAAGGACGGCTTCGGCGCGGTGTGGACGCTCATCAAGTACCGGTTCATCGACTGATCGCCCCGCCGTATTCGGCACGCAACCGCGCGATAAAGCGGCTATTCTTACATCGGCGGCGACTCGCTTCGTGCGATAAATCCTGATATGTTTATCAACCTGGTCGCTTCGGCCCGGAGGTTTCGCACGTGCGTGTGTTGATCTTGTTCCCCTCCATGGACATCGAATGGGAACGCGTGAAGGCATACGAAGCCAACGTGCGCCGTCCCTCGCTCGGACTCGGCTACCTGATGGCTATCCTGCGCAAAGCAGGGATCGAGTTCACTTACATGGACATGGTCGCTAAGAGGCTGGCTCTGCGGGACGTGGTCGAGGAACTCAAGGCCGGCGCGTACACCACCGTCGCACTCCACGCGAACAGCTCCACGAAGGACGACGTCTGCCGCATCATCGCCGCCGTGCGCGAACACACGGGCGCAAAGACGTTGATTGGCGGTCCCGGCGGCGTTCGCGGGCGCGAATTCATGGAGGCGGGCGCGGACTGCGTGTGCGTGGGCGAGGCGGAAGCGCGATTCGTGCCGATCCTGCGGGCACTTCACGGTGACGGCGAGCTCGGCGAGATCCTCGGGATTCTCTATCACAACGCCGCAGGGGAGATCGTCGAAACGGCCGATGCGGGTTTCATCGAGGACCTCGACGCCGTCCCGTTTCCGTGGCGGCCCCGGGAATTCGTTCCGCTCTTCGGCGAGCCCGTGAACCCGGCGGTGACGGGCACCTACATCAGCCTGATCGCCTCGCGCGGCTGTCCGTACAAGTGCACGTTTTGCTACGCCCACCAAGTGTGGGAGCACAAGGTCCGCTTCCGCTCGCCCGACAACGTGCTCGACGAGATGGCGCACGAGCAGGCCAACTGGCCCGACGCCTACTTCACGTTCGTCGATGACGTTTGGGGCCTCGAAAACGAGTGGGCGATCGAGTTCTGTCGCAAGAAGATCGAACGCGGGCTCACCTTCAAATGGATGTGCATCATCCATCCGCTCAGCTTCGGCCGGCGGCGCGCCGAGATCATGGAACTCATGGCGCGCGCGGGCTGCAACTGTATCAGCTACGGTGCACAGTCGTCGGACCCCGGCATCCTCAAGGCGATCCAGAGGTCGCCCAAGGAACCCGGGGAGCTCGCCGAAGCCATCGCGCTTTGCCGCCGGCACGACATCCTGTCGATCGTGACGTGGATTTTCGGTCTCCCCGGCGAAACGCACGACACCGTGAAGACAAGCATCGCCTGGTGCCTGAAGCACCGGCCGCATCTTGCCGACTTTCATCCGCTCTACGTGATCCCGGGGACGGCGCTGGAAAAGCAATACGGCGCCGGGCCGTGCACGGTCCTGACGCCGCAGGAAGTCGAAATGGCCTGCGCCACGGGCTTCCGCAAGTTCTACACGCGGCCCTACACCGCGTGGCAACTCGCGAGCTTCATCCTGCGCAAAAATCCGCGTTACATTCTGCGCATGGGCACGCCGATCAAGCGCCTCGTCATCCACGCCATCAATCAGGAAAAGACCCTGCCGGGTCACGAGCCCGCCCAGCAGCCCGCGACGACCTGAACCGGACGCGCGCGCCTTCCACCGCGGGCGCGTGTTGTTCGGTCCATGGCGCTGTGACATAATCCGCGCGCTCCGTTCCGTCGATTCTCCTTGGAGTTTCCCATGCGTCGCATCGCCTTGGCCATCGTCGTTTGCCTTCTCGCCGCTCCAGCCGCATTCGCCCAGGACAAATCCGGAAGCCAGATCGTGGACGAGATGGTGAGCGGCATCTCGCAGGGCAACATGCAGATGCAGCTCACCATGAAAATCCTGTCCAAATCGGGCCAGACGCGCGAGCGCGTGCTGCGAAGCCGCATGAAGGAAGAAAGCGGCCTCGGCAAGTCGATCATCACCTTCGAGGCGCCCGAGGACGTGAAAGGCACGAAGTTCCTGCTGATCGAGAACAAAGGCCGGGACGATGACCAGCTTCTCTACCTGCCCGCTCTCAAAAAGGTTCGCCGCATCGCGGGATCGCAGCGCACGCAAAGCTTCATGGGAACCGACTTCACGTATTCCGATCTGGAGACGCACGACGTGAGCGAGGGCGAGCATGTCCGCCTGGCCGACGAGAAGGTGAACGGCGCGGACTGTTACGTCGTCGAGACGACGCCCAAAGCTTCGGTCAACTCCGAATACGCGAAGGTCAAATACTGGGTCCGCAAGGACAACATGGTCGTCGTCAAGGCCGAGTTCGCCGACAAAGCGGGAGCGCCGGTCAAATCGCTCGTGACGGATCAGCTCGACGAATACAAGCCCGGCAAGTGGATGCCCAAGTACCTGAAGATGAGCAACGTGCAGAAAGGCACATCCACGGAGATTCTCATCAGCAAGTATCAGTTCGACGCCAAAATCGCCGACGACTTCTTCACCGAGCGTTTCCTCCAGGACGAATCCCAGTTCTAAAGCGGGAATGAGAGATGCCGATTCGCGCTCGCCGATTCTGCCTCGCGTTGGCGACGCTCGCGTTCGCGTTCGCAATGGCGACGGCCTCCCATGCGCAGGACGAGGACGACTCCGCCGACTTCTTCGGCGACGCCCCGGCGAAGGTCGACGCATCGAAGTCCGGCGAGGACTTTTTCGGCGACGGCGTGACGCCTTCCGTCTTCACGAAAAAAGGGGAAATCGGCGGCGAAATCTGGCAGAAACTCGCGACCGACACCGTGAAGGATCGCGAAAGCGAGTACCTGCATTCGTCGCTTTCGCTGCTGGTCGCTGAAGGCAACTTCAACGTCACGCCGAAACTCTCCGCCCGCCTGTCGGGACTCGCGACTTACGAATTCGACTGGAACAGGACGCACCACTACGCGGAATACGACGCCGAGTTGTGGGAACTTTACGGGGATTATCGCGCGGGCGATCTCGTTCTGTGCGTCGGGCAGCGTGTGTGGGCGTGGGGGCAGACGGACATCATCTCGCCCGTCAACCTCATCAATCCCGTGGACTTTCGGCGTTTTCTCGACGCGGAGATGAATCTCGCGCGCATGCCCGTGCCGTCGCTCGCCGCGACGTGGTACTTCGGCGACCTGCGTTTGACGGGCATCGCCCTGCCCTTCGCGCGGGGAGCGCAATTCGACGTCGTGCGCAGCGGTCACAGCCTGTTCGGCCATGAGTTTCCCCTCGGCGAACTGCTGCGCTTTGCGAAGGACGATCGCGGCTACCGGAGCGTGAAGCGCTTTCTCGACCTGTGGAGTCCCGACTGGCAGGACGACCTGCAAGGCGCGTTCGACGATCCCGATTTTTACGCGGACCGCATCGAGCATCCCCAGGACGACTTCACGCACGCGTCGGGCGCGGCGCGATTCGGCGGGCGCGTGCGCGGTTGGGATTTCGACGTGATGGGGTACTACCTCTACGATCAAATCCCGACCATCTACCTGAACCCGCAATTTCGCGATCTGTTGCGCGCGGGTTCCGATGCCGAAAGCGATGACGGACCCATTCCCGATCCGCGAGATCTTTCCACCTCGGTCGTCACCGATCCGTTCCGCGCGACGTGGTCGCGCATCGGCGGCACGGGCGCGGACGTCGGCACGACGTTCGGCCCCGTCGCCCTGCGCGCGGAAGGAACGGCGATCTGGGGACGGCGAACCTATCGGGAAGATTTCACGTCGGTCGAAAAGCCCGTTTACAACTACGCGGCGAACATCGAGTACACGCTGCCCGGCGACATCATGGTGAGCGCCGTCTGGTATCAGTCGCACCTCGGCGATTACGAGCGCGATCTGATCGCCGAGCCGGTGAACTCCCTGCTCTTCCTCGCGTGGCGTGCGACGTTTTTGCAGGATCGCCTGAAAACCGAGGGCGTGGCCGCGTACGACTTTTCGGAGTTGTCGGACGACGAATGGCGGGATGCCGACATTTTCGGAGAGGGTGCGCAACTGTCGCCCTTCGTCGAGTGGGCGTGGACGGACACGGTGCGCACCGCCGTCGGCGCGAACCTGCTGACCGGCAACCGCTACACGCTCTTCGGTTTCTTCCGCGAGCGCTCGCGCGTCTTCACGACGCTGAAACTGGACTTCTGACGAATGACTCCGCCCCGAAATACCCTCCCGATCACGCTGGTGGGCGAGTCGCTCCGCGTGCTCGTCGTCGGCGGCGGCGCGGTGGGTACGCGCAAGACCGAAACGCTGCTCGAGGCGGGGTGCACCGTGAGCGTCATCGCGCGCGAAGCCCCGGCGCGCGTGATCGAACTGGCGAGCGCGCATCGAATCGCGCTCCACGTGCGTGAATATCGGCACGGCGACGCCGGCGGTTTCGATCTGGTCGTCTCGGCGACGGGCGATCGCGATCTCGCCACGTCGATCGCCGATGAGGTTCGCGCGCGGGGCGGTCTCTTCAACTGCGCCGACGCGCCGGAACTCGGCAACGTTCACCTGCCCGCCGTGTTCCGCGAGGGATCGGTATCGGTGGCTGTTTCCACCGGCGGCGATTCGCCCGGACTGGCCACCCGCGTGCGAGATTTTCTCCGCGCGTCAATTTCTCCCCGGCTCGTCGAGGCGGTTTGGCGAGGGGCCGACGTTTCGAGCGAAGGTCCCGGAACCGTATTTCTCGTCGGCGCGGGACCCGGCGACCCGGATCTCATCACGCTGGCCGCGATTTCCGCGCTCGCACGGGCCGACGTGATTCTCTACGACATGCTCGTCAATCCCGAACTGCTGCGTTTCGCGCGCCGCGAAGCGATCCGAGAATTCGTCGGCAAGTCCGCGGGAGGCGAATACACGCCGCAAGCCGAAATCAACGAGCGCCTTTACGCCCACGCCGTCGCGGGGCGAACGGTGGTGCGTCTCAAGGGCGGCGATCCGTTTCTTTTTGGTCGCGGCTCAGAGGAATGGCGCTATCTGGCGGAGCGCGGTGTTCCCGTGGAATGCGTCAACGGGGTGAGTTCGGCGTTCGCGGCGATCACCGCCGCCGGCTATCCCCTGACGGAACGAGAGCGCTGCGACAGCGTCTTCGTGACGACGGGTCATCGCTCCGTTTCGCCGGGTACTCGCCTCGTGCCCGACTACGACCCCGGCGTTGTGGCGATCGTTCTCATGGCGTCGAAATCGCTCGCCGAGGTGCTTGCCGCTTTTCGCGAGCATGGCTGGTCCGACGCGACGCCCGCCGTGATGATCTCGCGTGCGACGTTGCCCGACCAGCGACACGTGGCTTCGACGCTCGGCGAGGTTGCCGAGGCGAGCCGGACGGCGCAACTCGCCACACCCGCGCTGCTGGCCGTCGGCGACGCGCTCGACGCGCCGATCGTCAGCCCCCGACCGTGAGGTAGATTCCGGCGAGGCCCGTCAGAATGAGCGCGACCCGCGGCGCGAGCCGCTCACGTGTGCCCTGGTCGGGCACGGTATGGGGTCGCAGGCCGTTCAGCCCCAGAATGAGCGCGGTGGAAAAGAGCGGCGCGCTGGAGAAGATGACCATGACGAGTGTGACCGGGCCGCGGCTCACCGCGTGGACCATCGCCCACACGCCGAGCATGGCGAACCCCTCGCTGAAGTAGAGGAGAAACGTCCGCCGTCCGATGGACCGGATCGACGCGACGCACTCGTCGCGAACGCGGCGCGGTGCAAGCGCAATCATCATCGCGGGAATCGTTCCAAGGCGGTCGAAAACGAACCAGGTGGCCGCGTCGACGTGCGTCGTCCCGTACTTCGTGGCGACGTTGGCGATCGCGGCGATGAGGCTTGCGGCGACGGTCATGGCAATCGCCGAAAATCCGACATGACGATGTTCACCGCTCGGCGCGCCGACGAAACCGAGCAGTGCGGTGACGACCAGGACGAGCGCCATGCCCGCGTATCGCTCCGCGCCGAAGACCTCACCGAGCACGAGCGCACCGAGTACGGCGACGAAGACGGTGCGGATGTAGAACAGCGCGGCGGCGACGGGCGCGTCGAGGCGGCGCATCACCCAGTAGAACAGCGCGATGACGCCGTACATCGAACCGCCGCAGGCCATGGCGAGCAGCGCAAAGGGCCACGGACACGCGGACAGGCCGACGGTGGCGACGACGATCGCGGCTGCCGTCACTGACGCGGCGGTCAACGGAACGAGATACGCGGCGGTCGTCATGCGCCATTTCGACAGCACGATCTTGTCGACGATCTGAACGCTGCCCATGATGGCCGCGGCCAGCAATGCGAGAACAACCCAGCTCATCTTCTCTCCGAAAAGCCGATCAACATACGCACGAACACACGCGCGGCAATACCCCGCGCGGAGGGCTCACCACGGATTTGTGATGAATGCGCCCCTAGCGCACGAGCCACGCCAGACCGAGGCCGAGATAATTGCCGAGCGCGTACCCCATCAGTCCGGTCGTGAGGCCCGAAACGACGATGTCGCGGTTTTTCAGCGAGGCTGCGACGGGACCCACGAAGGCGGGACCGAAGATGGCGGCGGTGGAGGTGATGATGGCCGTGTCGGCATCGATGCGGGCGATGGCGGCAAGCGCGAAGTGCAGCGCGGCCGACGCGAACAGGACAACCGCGACATAGAGCAGGTACACGCCGCCGACGTCCACGATCCGGCGCAGGTCCGCAATGAGGCCGATGGACGCGCAGAACGCCAGCAGCACGAACTCCCCCGTCTGATACGATCCCGCGATGGCGCGAACGCCGGGCAGCATCGAAAGGCCGATTCCGCCGCTCGTCACGGCGAGCATGACGAGGACGGTTTCGATCTTGCCCAACACGAGGAGCGAGAGTCCGATCGATCCCCCCGCCACGAGCGCCGCCAGCAGGATCGAAATCGCCCGGTCCTTCGCGCGCACGTCTTCCGTGCCCCGGAGCATGGGATCGGCCACCGGCTCGCCTTCCGGCGAGCGAAACGCGGGCATGACGCGGAGCAACAGGCGCTGCGCGACGCTGACCAGAAACAGCAGATACACGGAACTGGCGATGACGTCCGCGCCGTTGACGAGCACGAACGTTTCGTCGGAAACGCCGAGGGCGATGCCGATCGCGGACATGTTCGGCGTGCCGCCGACGTACACACCGACGAGCATTCCCGCGATCTTCCACGCATCGGGAATCGATCCGGCGAACATGCGCGCCGCGATGCCCGACACGATCAGCACGGCGACGCACGCGAGGGCGAACGACACGAGTGTGGAACGCGCCAGTCCGAACCAGCGGCGCACATCGCACGAAAACAGCAGCATCGGAATCGCGAGACCGACCGCCGCTTCGCTGATCGATGTCGCGAGCGCCGCGTCGATCGCGCCCATCGCGAAATTTGCCGTGACGATCCCCGCCCCGTAACAGAGCACGACCGGGCCGAGCACGCCGAGCAGACGCACCCGCCGCGCGCCGAAGACGGCCAGCGCAGGCACGACGAAGGCAAACAGAAGCGTGAAAATCGCGCGTGCGTCCATCGGAGGTCCTTGCGGAATCGACGGATGCTAGCATAACTGGAGCGCGTTTGGGCCAAGGTGGTTTGGGAGCCGCTCTTGATCTGGGTCACGCTGGGCTGCATCGTTGCATTCGCGTTTACCGTCGAAACCATCGCGGGTTTCGGCGCGACGGTCATCAGTGTGAGTCTCGCGGCGAACCTGATGCCGCTCGACGAGCTGCTGCCCATCGTCGTTCCGCTGAACGTGGCGCTCTCGGCGTACCTCGTTGGTCGTCACGCACGACATGTCGATCGAGGCGTTCTCGTGCGCCGCTTCCTGCCGTCGTTCGGGCTCGGAATGCCGATCGGACTCGCGCTCTTCAATCTCCTGCCCGCGGTCGCGCTAAAACTCCTGCTTGGCGCGTTCCTGTGCATCTTCGCGCCGCTCGAACTTCGCCGGCTGACGCGCCCGGGCGGCGAAGACGCGAAGCCGGTTGACGGCGTGGCGCAGGCGGCGCTTCTCGGCGCGGCGGGGGTGATTCACGGCGCGCTCTCGACCGGCGGGCCGCTCGTCGTCTACTGGGCCGGGCGCGCCATCCTCGACAAGTCGGTCTTTCGTGCGACGCTCTCCGCCCTGTGGCTCGCTACCGGTCTCGTTCTCGTCGCGAACTACGCGGCGACGGGCCTGGTCACCGGCGCGACGCTTGCGCGCTCCGCCATGCTTTTCGTGTCGGTTTTCGTGGGCATCGGCGCGGGCGAGTGGCTGCACGCGCGGGTGAGTGAACGACGATTTCGCGTTCTCGCTTACGCGTTGCTGCTTCTGACGGGAATCACGCTCGTGGTCACCAACATCTAAACGCGATCGGGCGGCAAAAAGCCGCCCGACGTGATGACGCGTTCATCGCCGATCAGAAATTGAGCACGCCCTGCATGGAAAACGTGTTGTTGTCGAGCTCGGGCAACTGCATGGAAAACGTGTTGTTGTCGAGCTCGGGCATGCCTTCGAGTTCGGCGCGGTCGGTGTAGTCGAGCTGCAGCTTCAGCTTGTGGTGCGTCGCCGCGTGGAAGTTGATGCCGTAGGTCGACGCCGCGAGCCGCCGCGTGTCCATCACATCCGTCAGCAGATCGAGTTCGTACGTCTCATACCGGGCCGCGAGTTCAACGTGGCGCGGAATGACGAACAGTCCGCCCTGCACGTACCAACCCTTTGTCTCCCAATCCTCGGCGAAACGGTCCGCCACGACATCTTCCTCGAATTCTGGCTCGAATCGCGTGACGATGTACTCGCCCTGCACCGACAGGCCCGACCACTTGAACTCGGCGTCCGCGCCGACCGCCTTGACGACGCGGTCGATGTCGTTGTTCTGCATCATCGATGCGCCGAGCGACAACGAAGGACGCACCGCCTCCGGCGATTTCGCGACACCCTTCGCCGGCCACCAGCGGGGCATCGTGTCACCTTCGCCGCCGCGCAGCGGCGAAAAGAGATCGACCTGCGCGCGGGCCGCGTAGAGCATGTTGTCGTTGTTGTCGCTCGTGTAAACGTGGTCGCCCTGCCCGTTGTACGCACCGCCGTCGATCGACAACCGGCACCACTGTCGGTTGTCCGCACCCGCGAGCACTTTGTAGTCCTGATGCACGGTCGCGCCGAGGTCGTAGCGGATCGGCAATTCGGAAACGACCATCGAGCGGTTGATGAACTGCAACTCGGTGGTGGACTTCAGGCTCTGGCGCGAGAACGGAACCTTCTGCGCGCCCAGCGTCATGCCCCACGAACCGACGAAGGGACCTTTCTCCAGCGCCTCGGGCGTGTAGAGCCCGCGCATGTAAGCCTGATCGACGCGAAGGCCCATCTTGCCGTCGGCACGCGAATCGCCCTCGACGCTCATCTTCGCCGTGAGCCACGGGAAGATCACGCGGCCGTGCAGGCCGAGCTCGGCTTTGTTCACCCAGAAGTTGCGTTCCTCGTCGGGCGAGCCGGGGTACTCGATCACCTCGTCGTACTTCATCTGATTGTACGGCGTGAATCCGACCGCGAGGGCGCCTTCCGGCCCGAGCGAGTAGAAGCGCGACTTCGCCATGCGGGCCGCGGCCCGATTGTACGCCTCGTCGTCGAGGACGCCCCGCGATCGGAGAAGATCCAGCAGCTCCAGATCCGCGTCCACGGAATCCTTCTCGACCTTCGACTCATCGACCGGCCACAGGTCCGGAATCACCTGTTGCGCGTTCGCCGACACGACCAGACCGAGCACCATCACGATCGCCGAAAATGCGGCCACGGCTCGCGGCATGAATTTCCCCCTCACTTGCCCGCCGGCACGAAACGAATGCGTTTCACGGTCACGGGAATGATTTCGTCCAAGGTGTAAAGCAGCGGGACGTACTCGCCCGCCATGTATTCATCGTGCAGATTGTCCATGTAGACCGACGCGGGACGTTCGACCTGCCCGCCCGGCAGCGCCGCCAGCGCGGGATAACGATCGCCATCCATCTCCATCACCATGCGCGCGGCGGGCGCGTGACCGTTGTGGAAGTCGTCCACGAGGCCGTACGGATTCGCGACGTTGATCGTGAACCAGCCGCCGTCGGACGGCGACTCGGGCAACGCCGGGGCGATGAGCGACGGAATGCTGATGCCCTCGAACGCCAGCGCGAACTCGGCGGTGTGGAGCCGCCCCCACTGCCACTCGGCCATTTCCGGCCCGATGCCGTCCTCCGACGCGAGCCACGCAATCGCATCGCCGAGCGCGTCGAGCAGGATGTCTTCCTTCGACTCGATCACCGGAGTCGTGATGTCGTCCCACCACAGCTCGCCGTGATTCGTCTTCTCCGGGCTTTCGAGAAGGTTCAGCAACGCGCGGGCTTCCCATTGCGGACCCGACTCCGACTCATCGCCCGGCAGTTCCACGTCGGCCTCGGCGAACTCGTCGCCGAATGCGTTGACGATGACGCGGCCAAGCCAGACGTGGAAGAGCGTCGCGGAGACCGACTGAAACGCCTTCTCCGAGTCGGTGTACTCCGGCCGGTACCGGTCGGCGACCGCGGCGGGCGTCGAGAAATCCCACGTCGCAAGTTGGTCGATGGCGCGCTTCATGTCGGGCGCCACCAGATCGGGGCGGACGTTGTACGCCTTGAACAGGAACGGCAGCATCCGCCGGCCGAAGTCGCTCGTCGTGTCGGACTGGATGCGCGCCATGTCGTCCAGCGTCGCACCTTTATCGGTCGCGGAACGAAGCAGACGCGTGATGCGCCCCGCGCGGTAGCCGATGTCCATGTCGTAGTAATAGTAGTAGTCGTCGTTCGTCGGATTGTTGTCTTTCAGCGTGCCGTAGATGTCGTTGTTCGCCGTCGCGAGATATCCCGACACTGGATTTTTCACGCGCGCCTGCGCGTCATCGGGAATGTAGCCGTCCCACTCCGAACCGCCCGTGCCCGGAAGCGGGAGGTAAGGCGGCTGCGTGCGCCAGTTTTCCCGAATCGGCAGGTTGCCCGTGGCGACATAGCCGATATCGCCGTTCACGTCTCCGAGAATCCAGCTATACATGCCGCGGCGATACTCGGAGAACGCATCGAGCCCTTCGTCGAGGTTCTCGGCGAACAGCACGTCGACGAACGCGTCGAGTTCGTTGCCCGGCGACATGCCCGTCCACGCAAGGCTCACACACGAGGTGCCCTGACACGAACCCGGAACGATCGGCCCGTGATGCGGAACGAACTGCGTGGCGAGGCTGATCGTGCGCGCCTCGGCGGGATCCGACGAGGTCCAATAGTTCCGGCCGAACTTGCGGATGGGCACGAGTTGGTTCTCGAAGACCACGTGCTCGTCGTCCTTCTTCGGCCGAGTTTCGATATAGACGTCGTACGCGTCGATCGCCGCGTTGGTGCCGCTCCACGCCACGTAGTCGTTGTGACCGATCTGCGCGCCGGGTGCGCCCGGAAACGCGAGGCCCGCGAAGGAGACGTCGCCGTCGCCGAAGTGCGTGCTGTTGACGTGCACGAGGTAGAAGAACGACGGAAAAAGCAGTGACAGGTGTGGGTCGTTCGCCACGAGAGCGTTGCCCGTGGCGCTGTGCGCACCGTCCACGGCCCAGTTGTTGGAATGCTGCCCCTGCGCGAAGAACGTCTGGCGCGCCGCTTCGATCGTCTCACGCGCGGCCTGCATGGCGGGCAACGCGTCGCGGAGCCGGTCGGCGATCTCGTCCCATGCGGCGAGGTCGAGTCCGGCCATCGAGTGTTCGGGCTCGCCGCTCTTTGCCGCGGAATCGAGGATTGCCGTGGGGTCGGACGGTTTGGCGCGATAGATGTCGAAGAATTTCTCCGGTCCGAGCTTCGCCAGCGCCTCGCCGAGCGCGATTTCCTCGGAAGCCGAATTCGATCCGGCCCACAGGTTCACGACCATGATGCCGAGGATGTCGCGGATCGTCATCGGTTCGATCGACGCGAGGTCGTACGACAGAATGCCCTGGTACATCGAGGGCGGTTCGGCTTCGGCGCGTCCGGCGACCATGTCGGCCAAATAGGCGTTAACTCCGTCCACGAACGCCTGCAGCGCGAAAATCGTCTTTTCGTCGAGGCGCCCCTCGATCCAGTCGGCGATGTGCCGACCGTCGGGAGCGGTGAAGAGCGTTCGGAAGTAGTGGTCGACCTCCCAGATCACGACGTCGGCCAACAGCGGCCCGACGAGCGACACGTGAGCGATGACCTCGCCGAGCCGGCCGTCGGCGATCTTGCGCGCGAGGTCGATTTCGCCGAAACGATCGCGCGCCTGCATATACCCTTGCAGATAGAACGCATCTCGATCCGTCCGCGCGTAGATGTGCGGAATGCCCCATTCGTCCACGAGCACATCCGCCTCGTCCTCGAGGTCTGCGTGCTCGATGAGAAGATCGACCGGCAGGCCGAGCTCGTCCGCCGTGCCCGACTCGTCCTCGGCCTTGTCGCCGTGCTCGCAGCCGACCGCGAAGGCGATCAGGACCATCGCCGCGAAGGCAAACGCACGAAACTCAGTCCACCGCGATGTCATATTCCATGTCCGTGTAGTCCGGGTGCGTGACCGTGAGGGTCAGATCGTCGCCCGGCGTGATCGTGATATGCGCCTTGCCGCTCGCATCGGTCGTCGCATCGAAACCGGTGACGCCGCTCGTCGCCGTCACCGTCGCCCCCTCGATCGCCGTGCCCAGGTCGTCGTCCTGCACGGTGATCTCGAAGGTCGTCGCCTCGCCGGACTCGGCCGCGAGCGGCGCCCAGAACACGCGCGGGTTCTTGAAATACACACCGAGGTACGTGTCGGCGGAGCGCTTGATGCCCGCGGCATCGAGCGAGTCGATCGGCCAGCCGCCGCGCGTCGGATCACCGAGCTGCATGCCGTGATCGGAGGTGATGAACACCGCGGTGTCGTCCGCCATGCCGGCGATTTCGAGCCAGTCGAAGATCAGACCGAGGTTTTTTTCCAGGTGATCGAGCACCATCGACATTTGATCGCCATGCGGGCCGTTCTTGTGGCCGGAGTCGTCGGTCGTCATGAAGTTCATGATGACGTAGGTCGGCCGGGGGATCGCGCCGTTGAAGAACAGATGCCAGAGCTCGATCATCGCGATTTCCTCGACGAACTGCGCGAGGAACGTCGAGGTGTGCGGCAGGTTGGGATTCGGGTTGGGAATCCCCGGCGGCCAGTAGAGGCCCAGCGGCGGGAACGGGATCTCGCCGGTGCGGTCGCGAAACTCCAGGTCGGCCTTGTCGGCGTCGTATGTGGACGGTTCGGTGAGCGACGCGGTCAGAGCGCCTTTGCCCTTTTCCGGTTTGTATTTACCGAAGTTCCGGTGGACAGCGGCATGCAGCGTCTCGCCCGGTTCCAGCGGGTTCCAGTACTTCTCCGACAGGATGAGTTGGTTGATCGGCTCCGCGTACTCGCGCTCGGCGCGGATGTAGAATTCGTTGTCGAGGATGCCGTGGTGGCCGCTGTAGAGGCCCGACCCCACTACGTTGTGCCCCGGGTAGGTCACGCTCGGCCAGTTCGTGATGCTGCCGTAACCCGCCCACCCGCCTTCGTCGAAGAAGCGCGCGAAATTCGGCAGTTCGTCCGGGCGCTTCGCGACCTCGTCCACGATGCGGGTGTGCGTGAGGCCGTCCATGATGATGACGATGGCGTGCGCCGCGCCCTCGCCCGAGAGCATTTCGTCGAGCGGATGACCGTCCTGCCAGTGAAGCAGCACGTCGTGGCTGAAGACGCCGCGCTCGTCGATGCCCTCGGTCGGCTCGAACCCGAGTAGCTTTCCCACGGTCGGGGCGATATCGACATGGCGCGCGAACACGTCGTGCCGGCCGGGTTTGATTCCCGCGCCCCACGCCAGCAACGGGCTGCGGCTCTGCGAGATGTTCAGGCTGCCGTGGTTGCCGACGTAACTGGCCGAATGGGCGTAGCCCTTCCAGTTGATGAGGACGTCCGCCGCGTTGGGAGAATCGAAATACGCCGCGATTCGTTCGTAGCCGAACGGGTACGAATCGTTGTCCGGCTCGATGAACGACAGTCGCGGATCGTCCGGAGCGTAACCCTCTTCCGGCCACGAGGCGTTGTTCGGATTCGCGCCGAGCGCCATCTCCTCGTCGAACGATGCGCCCCACGTCGGGTCCTGATTGCCGATCGGGTTCTCGCCGTCGAGATCGGCGATCTCGTACTCGTAACCCCGATGCGTCGGTACGCGCCGGAACCAAAGCGTGCCGCGCGCCGAGCGAATCTCGTACTCGTCTTCAATCCGCGTCGCCGCGAAATCGACACTCGGGTCGGCCATGAGCGCTTCGAGCGCCCGCTCGTAAACCTGCTCCTCGGTCGGATTCACACCCTGATCGAACTGGGGGAAGTCGGCGAAACCCGTGCGGCCCGGCGTGGTGTTGTCGATCGAAAACGACGGTGAGACCACGGCTTCGCCGCGGTTGGTCGTGAGACGAACCTCGACCTCACCCGCGCAGCCCGCCTCACTGTCCCAGCTATGCCACGTGATCTCGTGCCGCCCGGGTCGAAGATAGTCGGTGTCGGCGGAGACTACGGCGCTCGCCCATTCGTCCCCCGCGCACGCGCCTTTGTAGTCGACTGACACGATTGAGCGGACGGCGTCATCGACCGGACGAAGCATGAACGCGAGGATGATGTCCCCGTAATCCCCGGCCGCGCCCTCGAATCGGATCGCCGATTCGGTCGGCTCGCCGCCGTCGCTCCAGGTGTCGTTACCCCAACTTTTGTGGCTTTCGTCGCGTTCGGCGCACGCAAGAGCCGTGACGCACGCCAGGACGGCGATGAGCGTAAGGCGAATCGAATTTCTCCGCATCGTCCCGATTCCATCCCGTCGATCTGGCCCAAATCGCTCGCGCGCGGCGCGAATTGCGATTGCGGCCATGAAAAAGTTGCGCGACTCTATGCGCGCTGCCGCACAATCGTGCGTCCGTCATGTTACAAGAGTGTCACAAAGACGATTTGTTCACCCGCTGTGTGAAGAAATGATGGCGGAAATTCGACGAGTCGGCAAGAGACGCGGGCGCGTTCGCGGGTCCGTTTGCGCACCGTCTCGGATTTTGGACGTGGTCGTCGCTTGACAGTGCCGGGTCGCGGTGACATAAGCCCGCCGATTCGAACCCGAGCGAAATGTCCGCCGATCCGTCAGAATCGAAGCCCGATTTTCCGACGACTCCGCAGCCGGCGTCCGAGCGGGATGACCTCGCCCGAAAAGCGGAACACGCGATCGAGCACGCCGGGCACCTCCTGCCTGCGCAGGGTCCGATCTCGGTGTTCATCCACCACAACACGCTGCACGCATTCGAGGACCGCCCTTTCGAGCAGGCCGTCGTCGAAGCCGGCGAGCTGTTCGGCTGCGAACCGTTCCTCTCTGAGGCGCGTTATCGCGAAGAGCACCTTCGCGGACGCATCCACGAGGTGGATATCCGCGCGGTTCTCGAGCGCGATGTGGACAAGGACGGCGCCGTTCGCCTCGGAAATCTCCTGACGAGATCCGAACTGCGCCTCACCGCTCTGCATCAGGGCATCGAGACGATTCCCGAAGTCGAACTCCTCTGGTTGATCGAGGAGACCGGGCTCATTCGCGAATTCCGCGCGGACGCCCCAAAGGCGGCCCGGCACCGGGTGGTCGAGGGTTTCCGGCGCGGGCTCGCACGCTGGGAACTCTCCCTGCGCGAGGAGCGCGACGCCGTGCGGGCGTTATGGAACGCGTGTCGACGTGCCGCGAGCAGACGAACGCGTGTTCCCGTTGCGAACGGCCCGCGCGGGAGTGAGATCCGGCACCGGGACATCCTGCTGTCGATAACGGGCCGCGACTGCGACGAACTCGTTCACCCCTTCCTGATTCGCGTTTGCGCCGCCTTTTGCGATCAGGGCATCGCCTACTGGCCGATGCCGGGACGCGAGCGCGGTCTTTTCGCGTCGGTCCTCGAACTCCACGGCACCGGTCCCACGCAGCGCGGTGACTGGATGGACGATTTGACCGCGGAGTTGGGCCGAGAACGGGACCTCGACCCATCCCCATTGGAATCAATCGTTCGCTCGCTCCACGCGCTCGGTGTCGATCCCGCCGACTGGGATTCCTACATCTCACGAACACTACTGGCCCTGCGTGGGTGGGCGGGAATCATCCGGACGCTCGAACACCGGCCGGACCTTTGGCCGGTCCAGGCATTGCCCGCCCGGCTGGCGGATTTCCTGGCCGTTCGTCTGATCGCGGACCGCGCCGCGCTGCGTTTCCTGATGCGGCGGGAAGGTCTCGGCGATGATCCCGCGCGCCTTCGTGCACAAAACGCATCGAGCGCGGATCCCGACGCGAACCGCGCGTCGCCGCACCAGGACGCGTATTCGCTGTTTCAGATCGCGCAGCTCGTCGGGCGGTCCGCCCGGGAGATCGACCGGCTCACCGGAGCGGACGTCGCCGAGATCCTCGGCGATCTCGAAACCTTCTCCGGCGTGGAACGGCGGCGATTGCTGCATCAAGCATATGAGCGGCGATATCGCATCGAGATCCTCGACGCCCTCGCGAAACATTCCGCGCCCGGCGCGAGCGAATCAGGGCCGCGTTTTCAATTGATCGCGTGTATCGACGAGCGCGAGGAGTCGTTACGACGGCATCTCGAAGAGATCGAGCCCGATTGCGAAACCTTCGGCGCGGCAGGATTCTTCGGCGTCGCGATGTACTACCGGGGTGCGTCGGAAGTGCACCCGCGTCCGCTGTGTCCGGTCGTCGTCAAACCGATTCACGAGATCCATGAACACGTCGCCCTGACGCACGCGAATACCGCCCGCCTGCGCCGGACGCGGGCGCGCGCACTGGCGCGTCTCCAGCGCGGCTTTCATGTCGGAAGCCGCACCTTGACGCGCGGCGCAATCCTGACCGCCCTGCTCGGTGCGTTCACCGCGATTCCCCTGACGGTGCGTGTGTTGTTCCCCCGCGCAGCGTCGGCGATTCGACACGCGTTCGGACGCGTGGTGCGCATTCCTGCGCGGACCGAACTGACGCTGGAGCCGGACGAAACCGTTTCCCCGATGTTCGGGGAGCGCGTCGGATACGATCCCCACGAAATGGCGGATATCGTCGAAGCCTTGCTCAGACAGACGGGACTCGCCGCGCGGTTCTCGCGGCTCGTCGTCATCGCCGGGCACGGGTCGTCCAGCCTGAACAACCCCCATGAGTCAGCCCACGACTGCGGTGCGTGCGGCGGCGGACGCGGCGGCCCCAACGCGCGCGCCTTCGCCCTCATGGCGAATCGCTCGGACGTTCGTTTCCTGCTGATCGAGCGCGGCCTGACGATTCCCGAAGACACCCTCTTCGTCGGCGCGGAGCACAATAGCTGCAACGACGACATCCGGTTCTTCGACGAGGACTTGATCCCGACGAGCCGCCGCGAGGAGTACGAGGCAGCGACCTCTGCCATCCGGCAGGCCTGCGCCCGCAACGCGCACGAGCGCTGTCGCCGCTTCGAGCACGCCGATTTCAATCTCCCTGCCGCCGCCGCGGTTCAGCACGTCGAGGCGCGAACGGAAGATCTGGCACAGCCACGACCGGAATACGGCCATGCGACCAACGCCGTTTGCATCGTGGGGCGACGTGCGAGGACACGCGGGCTCTTCCTCGATCGCCGTGCGTTTCTCGTGTCCTACGATCCGCTTCGCGACGACGCCGAGGGCCACACGCTCGAACGCGTGCTCGCGGCGGTCGCGCCGGTCTGCGCCGGTATCAATCTCGAGTACTACTTCTCCTACGTCGATCCCACCGGGTACGGATGCGGGACGAAACTGCCGCACAACATCACCGGCATGCTGGGCGTGATGGACGGTCACGCGAGCGATCTGCGGACCGGCCTGCCCTGGCAAATGGTCGAGATTCACGAACCCGTCCGCCTGCTCATGGTCGTCGAAAACGATCCCGCGCTGGTGCGCCGTGTCCTCGACCGGCTTCCGGCGGTCCGACAACTCGTGACCAACCGCTGGATGATTCTTGCCACGCTCGCCCCGCAATCGAGTGCGATTTATTTGTTCGACGCCGAACGCGGCGAATTCAATCACCACGTTTCGGAAGGCGGAGAATTGCCGGTCGTGGAGTCCTCGCTAGGGTGGTACGCGGGGCGATCCGATCACCTCGGCTGTGCTTCGGTACGCTCGTCCGCGGGTGCGACATGATGTGGGGTCTCATCGAACGCCTCGCGCTGATCGCCGCAGCCGCCCCGGCCGCGCTCTTTCTCGCGCTCGGCGTGTGCGCCCTCGCAAGGTACGCGCTGTCGGAAAAAACCGTGGGCCTGATGACGAGAGGGACATTCTTCGTCACATTCCTCTGCAACCTCACCGTGGCCGTTCTCATGGCCGCGCAGGATCGCAATCTCGTCGTGATCTCCCTCGGCGACTGGTTTCATTTGCCGGGCTACCGATTCACGGTCGAACTCCTCCTCGATCGCCTCTCGGTTCCCTTCGTCCTCTTCTCGCAGGCCCTGATCGGGGTGGTCGGCGCGTTCGCCAATCGATACGTGCACAGGGAGCAGGGATTCAACCGCTTCTTCACGCTGCTCGCGCTGTTCGCGACCGGCATGAACCTCATCATCCTCGCGGGGGGAATCGAGATCGCATTCGCCGGGTGGGAACTCGTGGGCCTCAGCTCCGCGCTCTTGATCGCGTTTTTCCACGACCGACGGCTCGCGGTCGAAAACGGATTTCGGGCGCTCGTCGTTTATCGCGTGTGCGACGCGGGATTTCTCGTCGCCGCCGTCCTGATCCGTCACTGGGCCGGTTCGGGCGACTTCATCCACCTGTTCGGCGATGTCGCATGGCCCGGCGGTGCCTCGCCGCTCGCCGGTGGGCGCGCCACCCTCATCATGGTGCTCCTCGTCGTGGCGGTCATGGGCAAGTGCGCCCAGGTGCCGTTCTCCGGCTGGCTGCCCCGCGCGATGGAGGGCCCGACGCCGTCGAGCGCCATCTTCTACGGCGCGCTGTCGGTGCACGCGGGGGTGTATCTGCTCCTGCGATTCGCGCCGCTGCTCTCCGAGACGCACGTGGCGGCCGCCCTGCTGGCTGCGGTTGCGCTCGTCACGGCGATCGTTGCGACGACCGTGGGCCGAGTGCAGACCGACATCAAGTCTTCCCTGGCCTTCGCATCGCTCACGCAGGTCAGCATCATCCTCATCGAGGTCGCAGCCGGTTTTTACTGGCTCGCCATTGCGCACACCCTCGGCCACATGTGCGTACGTTCGCTCCAGTTCCTGCGCGCGCCGTCGTTGCTGCACGACGTCCATAACGTCGAAAATGCCATCGGCGGCCATTTCGCGGCTACCGGCGAACACTACCGCCGTATGCTCGCGAAACCCGTACAGCGGGGACTGTATCGGTTCGCTCTCGAACGCGCGCACCTGGACACCGCCCTCGATACGTTCGTCGTTGGTCCCTTCGTCCGGCTGTTCGGCACGTTCGATCGCATCGAGCAACGTATCGCGAGCCGGCTCGACGGAACGCCGCGCGAGTCGTCGCCGCGCGACCGTTCGGCAGGGAGCGGGCGATGACGTTTTTCGCACCGTGGATCGTGATTCTCGTCATCGCGTCACTGGTCGGCGCGGTCGTCGCTCACCTGCGCCGGTCGCGGTCGCGATTCGTTGTGATGGTCGTCAACTCCGTCGCGCTCGCGGTGTCAACACTCGCGGCCGTCGATCTCTGGCAACGCAGCGCCCACCATGATCCGTTTGAATCGATTCGGATCTTCGTCGTGGACGACATGAACGCACCTCTGCTGGTGTTCGCGGCACTCGTGTCGTTTTTCGTCGCCCTGGTCGCGCCGGTGCGAAAGTGGAAGCCCGGCAGCGCCACGCGCATGTTGGTCGCCGAGGCCATCCTTTTCGCCGGATTCGCCGTGTCCAACGAGGTCGCGTTCGTCGCTTTGTGGATCGCCTCTTATCTGCCGTTCGACCGGGAACTCGGTCAATCCGACTGTCGCTCGGGATGCCGCCGAGGTTTCCGAATCGGCGCCATCGCGTCGTCCGGGCTGCTCGTCGTCGGTCTGCTCGCAAACCGCTGGATGCCTTCAGCCGACTCGGTCCTGCCGGGCTCGATCGCCATTTTGCTCGCGGCGATGATTCGTCAGGGCGTCGTGCCGTTCCAATCGTGGCTTCCACACCTTTTCGCGCGGGCGCCGCTGCCATCCGTGTTGATGCTTTGCGTGCCGCAGTGGGGAACCTGGGCGGCATTGCGGCTCTTCGTCCCCGACGCACCGCCGATCCTCCTATCCATCCTCGGCGCGTTCGCGTCGTTCACCGCCGTCTACGGCGCGGGGCTCGCGCTCGTCCAAAAAGACGCTCGCCGCGCCTTCGGGTGGCTCTTCGTCAGCGAGACGGCCATCGTGTTCGCTTCGCTGTCGGGGACAAGCGAGACCGGACTCGCGGGCGGGTTGTTGCTGTGGTTGTCGAGCGGGCTTTCGCTCGCGGGGCTCGGGATGGCCTTGTGCGCCCTCGAAGCCCGACGCGGTCGCCTTTCGCTCGAAGGATTCAGCGGCGGGTTGGAGAGCACACCCCGGCTGGCCGGAAGTTTCTTGCTGCTCGGTCTTTGCTCCGTCGGTTTTCCCGGCACGCTGGGGTTTATCGGTACGGAACTGCTGATCGACGGGAGCTTGGGCACACACCCGCAACTCGCCATCGCCATGGTGATCGCGACGGTCCTGAACGGACTCGCCGTCGTGAACATGTACTTTCGATTGTTCTGCGGACGCAGAACCATCGCCAACCCCGCGATCGGGCTGCGTCCGCGCGAGTACGCGGGCTTCGTCGCTCTCGTGGTGATTCTTTCGATCCTCGGTCTCTGGCCGCGCGGGATCGTGGCAACGCGCGTGCGCGCGGCAAAGACGGCGCAGGCCATCCCGCCCGTCGTCACCGCCGTGGAGCCGCGAGAGCCGACCTCATAAGAAAACCCCGCCGGAATCCCGGCGGGGCATCCATCGGCATTCAGATCCATCCGCTCAGTTCGGCGGATCGACCGAAATCATCTCCCATTCATCCTCGGTGCCCGCGACCAGCCTCGCGAAATGCGCCTGAACACGCACACCGCGAAACGTCTGCATCAGACGCTCGCGCGCGGCGAGAAGGTCCTCCCGGTGCCGCTCGAGTTCTTCCTTTTCGCCCGGGAATGCGAAGTGCCCGTACGCCCCGCAGTCCTGATGATTGACCAGGTGAATCGTTTTCACGCCGTGCAGATGGACGGCGACCTCGACGCTGCGCAGGATCGCCTGTCCCCGTTCGTTTTGCGTGTGAACGAAATCGTGAATCGCCCCGGCCCGAGCGATGACGTCGCAATCGACGCCGAGCGTCGCGATGAACGCGCTAATGAAGTCGCGTCCGTCCGGGCGGCGGTGCAGTCGAAAATCTTCGCACGTCACGAGGCACGCGTCGCAGCGATGTCCCATGGCGCCCTCCGTCTCCGGCCTATACGTGTTCCGGACGGTGTTCGAGGTGGAGTTTCGCCGTCGCGATGACCGCGGCCGCGTCGAGACATAGGATGCCGCAGATCATGAACGCGATCGGGAAGTTGCCCATGTCGCCGAGTTTGCCGCCCATGATCGGGCCGAAGATGCCTCCGACGCCGTACGCGAGGAACACCCAGCCGTAGTTCTGGCCGATGTACTTGGTGCCGAAGGTGTCCGCGGTGATCGTCGGGAACAGGGCGAAATTGCCGCCGAAGTTGAAGCCGATGAGCGTCGCGCCGAGATACAGCAGCCACGGCGTGCCGGCCATGAACGGGAACGCGAGCACCACGAGGCCCTGCGTCGCCATCATCGTCACGACGGAAATCTTGCGACCGATGCGGTCGCTGATCGCGCCCCACGCGATGCGGCCGAGTCCGTTCGACAGCGCGAAAAACACGCCCATCGCCGTTCCCGACACCGCCTTGGCCCGCTCGGGGTCGACACCGTTGCCGATGAGCGCTTCCATCGGAAAGAGTTGCATCAGACCGATGCTCATCAGGCCCGCGCTCGCGCCGAGGGCGAAGGTCCGGTGGATGAGATAGAACTGCGTCGTCTTGAGCATCTCGGACGCCGTGAAATCCTCGGAACCCGTGGCCGCGGCGCCCGGCTTGGGAGCGGGCGGCGTCCACCCTTCCGGCTTCCACCCTTCGGGCGGGAACACCATGAAGGTTCCGCCGATCAGCACCGCGACGCCGAAGATCGCGCCGTAGAGCATCAGCGTTCCGTTGAGACCGATGATATCGAGAAGGTGCGCCCAGGAACCGCCCAACTTGACCCAGAGCAGCGCGCCGAAGCCGAAGCCGGCGACCGCGAGACCCGTGATGAGCCCCTTCTTGTCGGGGAACCAGCGCATGCCGACGGCGATCGGCACGACGTAGCCGAGGCCGATACCCGAACCGCCGACGATACCCACGAAGAACAGCGTCACCCAGAAGTTGTGCGCACCCAGCAGACCGGCCAGAAGATATCCCGCACCGAGCACCACGCCGCCCGCCATGGCGAGCTTGCGGGGCCCGTACTTGGGCATCAGGCGTCCCGCCATCACCATGATCATCGCGAAAAACGCGAGGCCGCAGGAAAACACGACCTGCGTTCGGACCTTCGTCCACCCGGCCTTGGACGCGGAAATCTGCGTCGGCGAGGGTTTCAGAGCCGGAATCGGGTCGCCCGCGTTCCACGTCTCGGGAACCGCGACTTGGAACGTCTGCGCGCCCACGGTCGCTTCGACGACCTTCTCACCCGGTTTCGCGGCCGGGGTTTTGGGCACGATCATGCCCACCTCGACCCCGTCCACCGGCACCTTGACGAGGATTTCTTTGCCCTCTTTCGGGGCCTTGGGGACGAGGTACGGCGTGAACACCGACCACGCATAGATGACGCCGAGGCACAGTTGCACGAGGATGGCGCCGAGAACGACCCAGTTACGGTTCATCACTTTCGCGGGAGCGGACATGGGAAACCTCGCCGATGGAAATTGCAAATCCACAAACCACGCCGGGCGGCGAACGCGGCGCCGGACGCCGATTCGCCGGAACGAAGGGTCAACCCGGGCAATCACCCGAATGAATGAACCTTCATTCAGTTATGGATCATAAGCGAGGCTCGGGGGAATGTCAAAGCGCAGTCAGGGATCTTGTGAGAAATTCCGCCGTTTTTTGCTTCGGCCCGGAGTTATCCGCACATCGGGCGGTCGGCCAGCGTCACGCCGCGCGCCTCGGCCAGATCCGCGCCGAGTTCGCACAGACGCAGCTCGTCGAGGGCGCGCTCCGCCATGGGAAACAAAATGTTTTCC
Source organism: Deltaproteobacteria bacterium (assembly GCA_020845895.1). NCBI lineage: Bacteria > Pseudomonadati > Myxococcota > Myxococcia > Deltaproteobacteria bacterium. The sequence goes on from JADLEX010000110.1 coordinate 38,573, forward strand.
TCCTTCGCGAAGTGGTCCACCGCATAGTCCATGAGTTCGACAACCCTGGTCTTGAAAATGGCGGCGTCCTTGACTGAATCGAGTTCCAGAAAACCGCCCTCGATGTCGTTGTGCTCGTGACGCATCACGGCCAGCGGTCCCATCCCACCGATTTTGGGCTCCAACGCCGCGAATAGGAGGTTGTTTTCGAGCATGGCGTGCGAAACCAGCGCGGTCGCCAGCACACGGGTCGCTCCCTGCAACTCGTCGAGCGATGCGTTGTCGTCGACAGCTTTGCGAATTCGCTCGAACTGCGCGTAAAAAACGCCGTGTTCTCCGCGGAGGGCGTCGGTGATCTTCATTCGTCGTCTCCATGCGTCGTGGTGTGCTGTGTGAGACTATCGCTCTCGGGCGGCTCGGGTCGTTGACGCACGTCAAAACCGCGAAATATCGCCCGTTTTGCGTGATCGCGGCCGACAGCGGGTTCTTTACCCCCCGGCATTTCCCTGATAAGAGGAGGCTCATCGTGGACGGATCGTGTCCCGTCCCGGATTGAACCTCGTCCATTTCGGCGTTTCCCAAAGCGTCGCCCTGTCAGGGACGGCACCGTGCCCCACCCCTTCAAGCTCTTGCTCTTCGACCTCGACGGAACGCTGATGCTCTCGGGCGGAGCCGGAAGCCGCGCCATCGACACGGTCTTCGTCCGGCATTTCGGTGTGGCCAATGCGTTCGATGGCATTCAACCGCACGGCATGACCGACCCGATGATCTTTCGCGAGCTGTTCGAGCGGCATGGTCTGGAGATTTCCGACGAAGCAGGAACGATCGCCCAGCTTGCCGAGGAGTATCGACGCGAGCTATCGATCGAGATGCCGGTTTCAAAGCAAGCACACCTGATGCCCGGCGTGGTGCCTTTGCTCGAACGCCTCGCGGCCGCGCCCGGCGTGGTCATGGGGCTTCTGACGGGCAACTTCGAACCGACCGCGCGCATCAAGCTCACACGGTTCGACCTCAATCGCTTTTTTCCGTTCGGGGCATTTTCGACCGACAGCGCGAATCGCTCCGACCTGCCGCCCGTGGCCATTCGCCGCGCCGAGGAGCACGTCGGCCGGCTGATCGGTCGAGGGCCGCACGTTTATGTCATCGGCGATACGCCGATGGACGTGCGCTGCGCGCTCGACAACGGCGTCACGTCGGTCGGCGTCGCAACCACGAAATTCACGGTGGACGATCTACGCCAAGCGGGAGCGCACATCGTGCTCGACAGTTTTGCCGATACCGAAATGGCATTGAACGCCCTGGGAGTGCCCTCATGAACGCCGCCGACGCCCTGCGCCTGCTCGACCTGCTTCGCGAAACGGGAGAGATCGACGAAACGACGCACGCCAACGCGCACCGCTGGCTGACGCACCCGGAATACAAGGCGTACCGCGAGGATGTCGCCGCGATGCTGCGTCCCACGGCGCTCATCGACGCGTTCTACACCACGATCCCGTTCGGCACGGGTGGTCGGCGCGGCACGGTGGGCGTCGGTACAAACCGCATGAACGAACGGACCATCGCCGAATCGGCACAGGGACTCGCGCAATACATTTTCGACGCCGACCCCAAGGGCGCTCTGGCCAAACGCGGCGTGGTGATCGCCTACGACGTGCGGACTCATTCGAAAATGTTCTGCGAGATCGCCGCTTCGGTGCTCGCGGGAAACGGCGTGCGCGTGTACCTGTTCGACGGTCCGCGCTCGACGCCGGAACTCTCGTTCGCGATTCGTCATCTGAAATGCGCGTCGGGCGTCGTCATCACGGCGAGCCACAACCCGCCGACCGACAACGGTTTCAAGGCGTACTGGTCCGACGGCGGACAAGTCGTCGCGCCGCACGACAAGGGAATTCTCGACCGCGTGATGACCGTGACCGCGATCCGCAAGATGCCCATCGCGAAGGCGAAGGCGGCGGGGTTGGTGCGTCTTGTCGGCAAGGAAGTCGACGACGCATATCTCGCCCGATTCCCCAAGGACTTGTGGCTCTCGGATGAGCGCGCCGTGAAGATCGTGTACACCCCGCTGCACGGCACCGGCGTGACGATCGTCCCCGCCGCGCTGCGCGCCATGGGGTTCTCCGACGTCATCATGCCGCGTGAGCAGACCCGCATGGACGGCGGATTTCCCACCGTGCCGAAGAACTATCCCAATCCCGAGGAACCCGCGGCGATGGGCGAGGCGGTGAAACTCGCGAAGCAAATCCGCGCCGACATCGTGCTGGCGACGGACCCCGACGCCGATCGGCTCGGTGTGTTCGCGCCGGATGCGAACGGCGAATTCCGCTACGTCACCGGCAATCAGATGGGCGCGGCGCTGTGCCTCTTCACGCTCGCATGCCTGCGCGAACGCAAGTCCATGCCGAAAAAGCCTTTCGTCCTCACGACGCTCGTCTCGACGCAGCTCGTGCGCGCGATCTGCGAAAAGTTCCGCGTGCGTGTCACCGACGATCTGCTCGTCGGATTCAAGTTCATGGCCGACATCCTGCGCGAGTCCGAAGCGAAGGGCGAACACGAAAACTTCGTGTACGGCTTCGAGGAATCGATCGGGTTCCTGCGCGGCACCTTCGTGCGCGACAAGGATTCCGCGGCGGCCGCCGTCACGTGCGCGCAGATGATGGCGCGCCTCGTCGCCGAGGGTCGCACGTTTTGGGACTACCTCGATCAGCTCGCCGTCGAATTCGGATTCTTCGCTGAAGATCAGTTCTCGGTGTTTTTGCACGGAGCGGACGGCATGAACCGCATGGGTCGCATCATGGCCACTCTTCGCACGAATCCGCCGAAAAACGTCGCTGGGCTTCGCGTTCACCGCGTGATCGACCGCAAGTCGAACACGTCGCGCGACACGGCGACGGGCGCCGTGAAAAAAATCAAGGGCTTCACCGGAGACGTGATGCAACTGTGGTTCGACGAGGCGGGAAGAACACGGCTCACCGTGCGGCCGTCGGGCACCGAACCGAAGATCAAGCACTACGCGGCCGCGCACGAGCCCGTGAACGGCGACGCGGATCTGGCGCGCGCGAAAAAGGCGGGCTCGGCTCGCGTGAAATCGATCATGGACGCCATGCGAAAGATCGACGACTCGATCGAATAGCGCGTGGCCATTTGGCATTTATCCGGGTTTTGCGGAGGTGGAGCGTGAAGAGGGATCTCGAACGACTTTCCCAGAAAACGTATGACCTGCTCGTCATCGGCGGCGGCATCACCGGCGCGGCGACCGCGCACGACGCGGCCCTGCGTGGGCTTTCGGTCGCGCTCGTCGAGCGCCGCGACTTCGGTTCGGCGACCAGCGCGGCGACGAGCAAGCTCGTCCACGGCGGTCTGCGTTATCTGCGTACGCTCGAAGTGAGTCTGGTGCGCGAATCGCTGCGCGAGCGGCGGATTCTCGAATACATCGCGCCGCACCTCGTCGCCCCGATTCCGTTCATGGTGCCGTGCTATCGCCATGGGGCGTCGAACCTGACGATGCTCACCGCGGGCATGATGCTCTACGACCGCCTGTCTTTCGACAAGGCGCGACTCGATGACATCGATCGCAAGGTGCCGCGCTGGAACCGTCTGTCACGCGGCGAAGCGCAGGTGCGCGAGCCCGACCTCAAGGGCGACAACCTCACGGGCGCGGTCGTGTATCACGACTGCCAGATGATGAGTCCAGATCGCCTGACTTGGGAGTTCGTCGAAGGCGCGATGGAAAACGGCGCCGAGGTGGCCAATTACGCCGAGGTCGTCTCGCTGCGCACCGCGAACAAGACGGTCGAAGGCGCGGTCGTGCGCGACGCGCTCACCGGACGCGAGTTCGAGATTTCCGCACGCATGACGATTAACGCTGCCGGGCCATGGGCCGACTTCGTCACGCAGATGCTCGGGAAGGGACACGAGAAGCGGCTTGTGCGCAGCCAAGGTATTCACATGATCACTCGCCCACTGGCGAAGCATCACGCGCTCGTGCTCACCACCAAAGCGGGCCGCGTGTTTTTCATCATCCCGTGGCGCGGACGCAGCCTGATCGGAACCACCGACACCCGCTATGAAGGACACCCCGACGAATACCGCGTGACACGCACGGGGCTCGAGACCTTCATCGGCGAGGTCAACGAAGCCCTGCCCTCCGCGAATTTGACCATCGACGACGTGGAGTGGAGCTACGGCGGACTGCGGCCGATCGTCGAGAACGACACGGCGCTGCGCGACGTGAATAAGGCGTCGCGCAAGTACGAAATCTACGATCATCAAAAAGAAAACCGGCTCGGCGGCATGCTCACGGTCGTCGGCGGCAAATACACCACCAGCCGCGCCCTCGCGGAGCGCCTGACCGAGATCGCCTGCACGCACCTGAACATGCCCCGACCGTCGCGCACGACCGCCGGCCATATCCTGCCGGGCGGACGGATCGGATCATGGGCCGGCGCGAAAACGCGCATCATGCGCGATTACGACGTCCACTCCGATCACGCCGCGATCCTGCTCGCGCATTACGGATCGCGAACGCTGAAGTTCCTCGCCGAGGCGAAAGCCAACCCCGAACTCGCCGCGACCATCGACGAGACCAAGCCCGAAACGCTGGCCGTGATCGAGATGGCGGTGAACGACGAGATGGCTTTGCATCTCGACGACGTCCTCTTTCGCCGGACGGGCCTCGCCACGATGGGCCGCGTTCCCGATGCGTCCGTGGACCTCGTGGCCGATCACATGGCGGGGCTCCTCGGTTGGAATGCGGAACAGCGTGCCGCCGAGGTCGCTGGTGTCCGCGCGAAACTCCAGTCACGGGGTTTCGACGAAGCCTGATCCGAAAGACATTGCGTATTCGTCACCATTCCGACGAATTCGGTGCGCCACCGCTTGACGACAAAACGCGGGGCGCATATACTCGCGCTATTCTTGACTAACCCAATAGAGATAGTCGGGATTAAGAGATGACCGCATCCCCGTTGAAGGCCGCGAAAAACCAGTTGGCGGAACGCATCGCGCCGGACCTGTGCGCCCTCGTCGGCCGCACGCCTCTGGTGCGCCTCGACCGCTTTGCGGCAGACGTGCCGGGCGAAATCGTGGCCAAGCTCGAATCGTTCAACCCTGGCGGCAGCGTCAAGGATCGCATCGGACTCGCGATGATCGAGGCCGCGGAACGCGACGGTCATCTGAAACCGGGCGGCGTGATCGTCGAGCCGACCTCCGGCAATACCGGGATCGCGTTGGCTTGGGTCGCCGCGGTCAAGGGATACCGCCTTATGCTGACCATGCCTGAGACGATGAGTATCGAACGGCGCAAGATCCTGCAGGCGCTCGGGGCAGAGATCGTGCTCACGCCCGGCACCGAAGGCATGAAGGGCGCGATCGCGCAGGCCGAGCGGCTTGTCGCGCGGCTGCCCGGAGCATACATGCCGCAGCAGTTCCAGAATCCCGCGAATCCCGAGGTCCACCGGCGCACCACCGCCGAGGAGATCTGGGAAGACGTGGGCGGGCGCATCGGCTGGTTCGTGGCGGGCGTCGGTACCGGGGGAACGGTTTCCGGCACGGGCCAGATTCTGAAACGCCGCAATCCCGCTCTGCGCGTCGTGGCTGTGGAGCCTTCGACGTCCCCCGTTCTGTCCGGCGGAGCGCCGGGCCCCCACATGATTCAGGGAATCGGCGCGGGATTTGTCCCCGACGTGTACGACGGCGGAATCGTGGACGAGATCATCCAGATCACGAACGATCAGGCGATGGAAACCGCGCGGCGACTCGCGAAGACCGAGGGGCTGCTCTGCGGCATTTCGTCTGGCGCGGCGGCGGCGGCGGCGTACCAAATCGCCTCTCGCCCCGAGACAGAGGGACGGCGAATCGTCGTCATCATCCCCGACACGGGTGAGCGTTACCTGTCCACTCCCATCTACTTTGAAGACTGATTCGACTCGGAATTTCCATGCCTCGAAAGCTCGAATTCATCCGGCGCAGTGAGATCGAGGAGATCAAGGACGCGGGTCTGACCCTCGACTGGGACGAGATCGCGAGAAAAGGAAAGATCTCGGCCGAGGAAGTGCAGATCGCCAAATGGTACGGCGTATATACGAGCCGTCAGGAAGGCAACCACATGGCGCGCGTGGTGATTCCCGGCGGGCAACACACGTCGCGACAGATCCGCTCCATCGCCGACATCGCCGAAAAGTACGCCCAGGGCTACGTCAACGTGACGACGCGCCAATCGATTCAGCTGCACTGGCTCAAGCTTTACGCCATCCCCGATTTTCTGCGCGAGCTTCGGGACGGCGGTCTCACGACGTTTCATGGATGCGGCGACGTCACGCGAAACGTCGCCGCCTGCCCCATGGCTTCTGTCTGCCCGCATCGGCGCATCGACGTCCTGCCGTTGGCACAGGAAACCGCGCGCGCCCTCTCGGCCTGTCGCGATCTCGACAATCTGCCGCGCAAATTCAAGGTCTCGTTTTCGGGTTGCGGCGCGGCGTGCGGCCAGCCGCACATCAACTGCGTCGGCAATATCGCGATTCAGCGCACACGTCCCGATGGGACCGAAGAAACCGGCTTCCGCGTTAAAATCGGCGGCGGCATGGGCTGGAAGGCGTTTGTGGCGCAGGAGGCGTTCAGCTTCGTTCCCGGCGATCAGATCGTCGCGGTCACTCGCGCGATCGGCATCCTGTTCCGCGACCACGGCGACCGCTTCAATCGCGCGACATCGCGCCTGAAATTCGTGGTCAAGCGTTACGGTATCGAAAAGTGCCGCGAACTGCTGCTCGGCATCCTGCGCGAAGAGGGCGTCGACACGAGCCGGCTCGAATTTGCCCCGGTCGAGGACTCGGGTCCCGCATGGCCGGCGCGTCCGCTCACCGAGCCCGATCCCGTCGGCACCGACGGCCTCGCCGTCGTGCGCGCCCAGTGCCGCAAAGGCGAAGTCACGCACCACCAGCTTCGCCGGCTCGCCGAACTCTCCGAAATTTACGCCGACAAGTTCGTTTACACGACGAACCGGCAGAATATCGAACTGCACGGCGTGCGTACGGACAGAGCGGATGAGGTCAAGTCCGAGATCGTGAAACTCGGACTCGCGACCGACGGGTTTTACGGCCTGCGCGACGTGGTGACGTGCGTCGGCACCACATACTGCCCCCTCGCCGTCACGCGCACGCACCAACTCTACGACCTGCTGCAAAGCGTCGTGCAGTTGCCGAAATACGCCGCGATCCGCGACGCCGTGCTCGTCAACATCACGGGTTGCCCCAATTCCTGCTCGCCGTTTCGCATCTCCGACATCGGCTTTCGCGGCATGCGCATCCGCGAACGCCGAGGCAGCGTCGAGGGGTACGAGATGCGCGTGGGCGGCGAGGAACACCGCTTCGGTCGCGTCATCGGCGAATTCAAGATGGCCGACTGCGTGCTCGCGACGGCCCGCGTGCTCGACCGGTTTCTCGAATTGCGCGAGGGCGACGAGACCCTCGCGCAGTGCGTCGAACGGGTCGGGGCGACGCCGTTTCGCGCGGTGGTCACCCAACTGGCCGAAGGTTACGAGCCCGCGCCCGCGCTGCTCGAAAATTCGATCTATTCGGGTGACGCCGAATCGGAAAAAGACTTCGACATCGTGGCCAAGGACGTGCCGTGCCAGGCGGCATGCCCCGCGAAGACGAACGTGCCTGAGTATATTAACAAGATCGCCGAGGGCGATCATGACGGCGCTTATCTCATCAATCAGGAAGACAACGTGTTTCCCGGCGTGCTCGGGCGCATCTGCACGCGGCCCTGCGAAAGCGCTTGCCGCTATCAGTGGACGAGCACCGAGAACGCGGTCACGATCTGCCACCTCAAGCGCTCCGCGGCCGACCGCAAAACGGGCGAGGCGAAACCCCTGCCCGCGTGGTACGGCGAAACCGGGCGTCGTGTGGCGGTGATTGGCGGCGGACCTGCGGGACTCACCGCCGCGCGCAACCTGAAGCGATACGGTCACGACGTCACGGTCTTCGAGCGCGAGGCGTCCCTCGGCGGCATGATGACCATGGGGATTCCCACCTTCCGACTGCCGCGCAACGTGGTTTCCGATGAGGTGAACGCGATCACGAATTCCGGTGTCCATGTCCGCACCGGCGAGCACGTCGATCGCGAACGGCTGCGAAAACTCACGGGTGAGTTCGACGCGGTGCTCGTCGCCGCCGGGGCCATCAAGCCGCAACGCACGCCCATCGAAGGCCTGCCCGACGACCTCGCCGTGCCCGGTCTCGATTTCATGCGCGCGTACAACCTCGACAATCCGATTGCGGTGGAGCCCGACGTGTTGGTCATCGGCGGCGGATTCACGGCGGTGGACTGCGTGCGCGCGGCCCGGCGTCTGCTCGGCGCGCGGGGACGCGTGTCGATGATGTACCGCCGCAACGAAGAGAACATGTCGGCGAATACCGACGAACTTGCGCAGATCCGCGCCGAGGACATCGACATCCACACGCTGGTCACGCCCGTCGCCGCGAGGCTCGTCAACGGCGCGCTCGCGGGGGTGGTGTTCCGCCGCAACGTGCTCGCGCGCGACCGGGACGGTTCGGGCAAGCCGCGCATGATCGAAGTGGCGGGCAGCGACTCCGAGGTTCCGTGCCGCACGCTGATCCTCGCGATCGGGCAAAGCCGAACAATGGAGATCTTGCCGGACGGCGTGACGATCACCGAAGCCGGGCGCACCACGCACCCGAAGATCTTCGTCGCGGGCGACTTTCACACGGGCAGCCTGGATGTGATCCACGCCGTCGCCGACGGCAAGGCGCTCGCCGACGCGATCGACGAGGATCTGACGGGAGAAAAGCGCCTTGCACGCAAGGTCGCCATCGAGCTCGTGGCCGACCAGATTCTCGGCACGGGCCGCGTGCGCGACATGGATCTGCTGCCCGCGCCGCACATGCCGGTCATCCCCGTCGCGGCGCGCGGCGGCAACGCCGAAGTGGAGACCGGTTTTGACGAAAGCCAGACGCAGCTCGCCGCGCACCGGTGCTATCTGTGCAACCACAAGTACGAGATCGATCAGGACCGGTGCATCCACTGCGACTGGTGCATCAAGGTCATGCCGCGCAACTGCATCCACCGCGTGAGCTACCTGTTCGAGAACCATCGCGGCATCGCAGAGGAATACGTGGACACCCCCATGCCTCGCGACGGCACCTACATCTGGATCGACAGCGACGAGTGCATCCGCTGCGGCGCGTGCCTGCGCGTGTGCCCGACCGAGGCCATCACGGTGCGCAAGACCGATGTCGTTCAGAAAACGGCGGCCCGCGTGCAGTTTCTGCCCGGTCGCGCCGTCGCCGCGCCCACGCGCGACTGAGCCCCGGACGAGCGCGCGGGGCTCTTGCCTCGGCGTGCCGCCCCCGCGAGAATCCTTCACGAATCTCGGATCCACGCCTCGCTGGAGGACCGCGTGAAACTTGTGCTCGCCTTGATTGTGTTTGCGTCAGTCCTCTGCCTTGGATTGGCTGTCGCTCCCGCGATCGAGCGTCGCGCGCGCGCACGCGAATTGGGCATCATGATCGGCCAGATGTCGCCCGGTCCGCTCAACGCGATCACCGATGTCTCCGGCGTGCTCGTCGGCCATCGCACGCTGATCGAGGGCGACGATCTCCGCACCGGCGTCACCGTGGTGCTGCCGCACGGCGGCAATCTGTTTCAGGAGAAGGTTCCCGCCGGAGTTTTCGCGGCCAACGGGTTCGGAAAGATGGCGGGGTTCACGCAGATCGACGAGATCGGCGCGATCGAAACGCCGATTGCGCTCACCAACACGCTCTCGATTCACGCGGCCATGGAAGGCATCATCCGCCACACGCTGGCGCAGCCCGGCAACGAATCCGCGCCGTCGATCAACGCGGTCGCAGGAGAGTGCAACGACGGACAGCTTTCGGACATTCAGGGTCTTCACGTCACGGCCGATCACGTCATCGACGCGATCCGCGCCGCGAAGAATGGGCCGGTCGAGGAAGGGTGTGTCGGCGGCGGGACCGGAACGCGGGCGCTCGGGTTCAAAGCCGGGATCGGCACGTCATCGCGGGTCGTCGCCAAGCGATTCGGCGCTTACACCGTGGGCGTGCTCGTTCAGGCGAACTTCGGCGGCAATCTGACCGTGGCGGGTGTGCCCGTCGGGGCGGAACTCAAGAAACGTCACTCCGCCGTGCTCGACGACACGGACGTCGAGGCCGGCTCGTGCATGATCGTCGTCGCGACCGATGCCCCGCTCGATGCGGTCTCGCTGCGCCGCCTCGCGGTGCGGGCAATGCTGGGATTCGGTCGCGCGGGCGGAATCTCCACGCACGGCTCCGGCGATTACGTGATCGCGTTTTCCACCGCGCCGGAGTTGCGCATTCGCCACGGCGCGACGCGAACGGGCGGAACCGTCGTGGCGAACGATCACCTCACGCCGCTCTTCGCCGCCGTCGCCGAGGCCACCGAGGAAGCGATCGTGAATTCGATCTTCATGGCCACCGAAATGACAGGCCGCGATGGCCGTACGGTGCGGGCACTTCCGGTGGAGCGCACGCTCGAGATCCTGCGCACGTGGAGAGCGTTGAAGTAGGACGTCCGCGATTTCAGGAAGCCGCGTGCGCGATCGCGCGGCGGCCGAGTTCGAACGCGGCGTCGTTCGTCTCGCGAAATCGCGCCGGCTGCTTTTCACCGAGCGTCGCGCGCATGCCCTCGGTGCCGATCGGCAAACGCCCCAGCGCCGCGAGCGCTCCCATCAGGACCATGTTGACCGCCATCGCCGAACCCGCCTTCGCCGCGAGGCCCGCCGCGTCGATGACATACAGCCCCTCGCACAATGTGCGCAGGGTTTCGAACGCGGATTCGAGATCGGGATACGCGGCCGCGCCGAGCGTGACGGTGAAGGGTATTGTTTTGCGCGAATTCACAAGCACCAACGTCTTTGCCGACATTTTCGAGACCGCGCGCAGCGCCTCGGCCGGCTCGAATGCGACGACGATGTCGGCGTCGCCCGAGCCGATGAGCGGCGACTCGTAGTCGCCGATGAGCACGCTGCTCTCGACCACGCCGCCGCGCTGCGACATGCCGTGCACCTCGGAGACAACGACGCCGAGCCCCGCGTCGAGCGCGGCTTCGCCCAGCAGACGCGAGAACGTCAGGCTGCCCTGCCCGCCGACGCCCGCGATGTAGATCTTCACGCCGCTCATGCGAACGCCTGCCGCGCGTGGATCGCGCCGTTGGGGCACACCTGCACGCACACGCCGCACCCGTCGCACAGCGCGGGATCGATCGCGGCGCGCCCGTCTTTTTCGTAGAACGCCGGGCATCCGAAGTTGTCGAGACAGTTCCGGCACGACGCGCACAGTCCGCACGCTAAGCACCGCCGCGCTTCGACGCGCGCCTCGGTCACCGTGTAAGTCTGCTCGCGCTCGTCGAAGGCCGTCTCACCGCGCAGCGGCGCGCGACGCACCTCGGCCGCACGCTCGGGACGCAGCCCGCGCGGCCGGTAGCGCGGCGCTTCCGCGCTCGGAAGCGGACGCACGGGCTCCGGCAGCACAGGCCGAGCACCATTCGTCAAATATCGATCGATACCCCACGCGGCGCGCTTACCCGCGGCGATGGCCTCGACCACGTTGCGGGGGCCGCTCACCGCGTCACCGCCCGCGAAAACTCCCGTCACCGACGTCGCCCCGTTTTCGGATTCGACCGCGATCCATCCCCGCCGATCGACGCCGACGAGGTCGCTCACCTGGCCGTCGAGACGCTGCCCCACCGCGACGATGACGTGATCGGTTTCCACATCGACGTTCTGACCGTGCATGACCACGGCTCTGCGTCTCCCCGACGAATCCGGTTCCCCAAGTTTCGTCTTTGCGCACGTCAAGCGCTCGACCCGGCCCGTTCCCCGCGCGGACATCGGCGCGAGTTGGAATCGAAACTCGACGCCCTCTTCCACCGCCTCGGCGACCTCGTGCGTATCGGCGGGCAATTCGTCACGACCGCGTCGGTAAATCACGCTCACCGATTGCGCGCCCAGGCGGACCGCCGTGCGTGCCGCGTCGATCGCCGAGTTGCCGCCGCCGATGACCGCGACGCGACGGCCGACCGCTAGGTTTTCGCCGAGTCGGGCGCGGCGAAGGAACGCGAGTCCGTCTTCGACCCCCGCCAGATCTTCGCCGTCGATGCCGAGCCGCGCACCGAACCGCGCGCCGACGCCGAGAAAGATTGCGTCGTAGCCGTCCGACTTCAGCTCGCCGAGCGTCACGTCGATCCCGATGCGCACACCTGTTCGGAACTCGACCCCGAGCAAATGAAACACTTCGAGATCCCGATCGATGACGACGCGCGGCAGACGAAATTCCGGTACGGCCCAACCGGGGATGCCGCCCAGCACGGATTCGGCCTCGAAGACCGTGACGTCGTAGCCGCGCACCCGCAGATCGAACGCGCACGAGAGCCCCGCTGGGCCCGACCCGACAACTGCCACCGCGTGACCCGTCGGAACGATTTTCGCGAGGAGTGAACTCGCGTACAAGGCGCGTTGCTCGCGCGTCTCCCGATCGGAGACGTAGCGCTTGAGACGATTGATCTCGATGCGGTCGCCGTGGTCGCCGTACACGCACGGCACCTCGCACGGGCGCTCGCAGATGCGCCCGAGCATGCCCGGCAACGCGACGCGCTGGCGGATGAGTTCCATCGCCTTGTCGTCCTCGCCCGCGGCGATGCGATTCACGTATCCCTGCACGCAAATCCCCGCCGGGCATGTCTCCTGGCACGGCGCCTGTTCCATCTTCGGTGACGGCTCGGCGAGAACCCCGACCAGCGTATCGGCCTCCGAGGTGATCCGCCGAGTCGCCCGCGCGCGCTCCGATTCCGGCGACGCGGGCATCCCGCAGGCGAGGCCGCAACCCTCGCGGCCGCACGCGCGGCACAGATCGGCATCGACCTCGTATTTCGTCGCCGGCCTCGCGATGCCGAGTTCCTTACGCGCATAGAGCGGGCACGGACTGCGCGCGATGACGACGCGAAGGCCCTCTTTCGACTTGATCTCCTCGATCGCACGGAGCGACGCGCCGAAATCGCCCGGATCGATCACGCACAGATGATCGACGCCGGCGGCGCGAATGAGGTCGTCCATCATCACGTCGCGCGAACCCACCGCGTCGGTTTGCGCACCCGGGTGCGGCTGGTGGCCGGTCATACCGGTCGTGCCGTTGTCCATCACGACCAGAAGGAACGAGCGGCGGTTGTGCACCGCATTCACCAAGCCCGCGACGCCGGAGTGAAAGAACGTGGAATCGCCGATGAACGCGACGACGGGTTGATCGGATACGGAGGAGAGTCCCGATGCCTTGGTGATCGACGAACCCATGCACAGGCAGAAATCGCCCATGGAGAGCGGCGGCGCGAACCCCAGCGTGTAGCAACCGATGTCGGTCATGTAGACCGCGCCTTCGCCCATCGCGGTGCGCACGAGCAGATAGGTGGAGCGATGTGGGCAGGCGGCGCACAGGATCGGCGGGCGCGGCGGCGCGGGCGGTATAGCGACGTCCGGGAGCGGTTTCGCATCGATCGGCATGTCGCCCAGCGCGGCGCGGATCGCGTCTCGAACACCGTCGGGATCGAATTCGCCGAGGCGCGAGAAATGCGCCGAACCTTTTCCGAGGACGCGGATCGAGAGACGCTCGTCACACGCGATAGCCTTGAGATCGTTTTCGAGAATCGGTTCGAGTTCCTCCGCGACGAGCACGGTCTCGAAACGCCTCAGAAATTCCGCGCATCGTGCGCGCGGCAGGGGGTGCGTCGTCGCGACCTTCAACACGCTGACGCGCGATTCGAGGTCGCAGCCCCGAACGATATCGTGCACGTAGCACGCGGCGACGCCGGTGGTGACAATCCCCAGTTCGCGCCCGTACCCGTACTCGAGGTGCAGCGGCGAATTCGCAAGTTCGGCGTCGGCCTTCGCGAGTTGGCGTAGCAGTACCGGATGCCGCCGGCGCGCGTTGGCCGGCACCATGACGAATCGCGCGGGGTCGCGGATGAACTCTCCGCGCGCGATGGCTTTCATCCGTTCGCCGATCGCGATCGGAGCCCGGGTGTGGCTGACGCGCGTGGTGGTCCGCAGGATGACGGGCAGCTCGACACGCTCCGACAACTCGAACGCCAGACGCGTCATGGCGTATGCCTCTGCGGGAGTCGCCGGTTCCAGCATGGGCAGGCTCGCCATGCGCGCGAAGTAACGATTGTCCTGCTCGTTCTGGCTGGAGTGGCAGCCGGGATCGTCGGCACTCACGAGTACGAGGCCGCCGCGCACGCCGATGTACGCGAGCGTGAGCAGCGGATCGGCGGCGACATTGACGCCGACATGTTTCATGGCCACCAGCGCGCGCACGCCCGCGGACGCCGCGGCCGCCGCGACTTCGAGCGCCACCTTTTCGTTTGCCGAATACTCGAAGACGACGCCCGCTTCAGCGGCCAGATCGCTGAAGGTGTCGCCGATTTCCGAGGACGGCGTACCCGGGTACGTCGAGACGAAACCGACACCGGCTTCGAGCGCGCCGCGAACGATGGCTTCGTTGCCGAGCAGGAGGAGTCGCCGACCGGGTTCGGTCGAAAGGAGTGCGTGAGCCACGAAAATCACCCAAGGAAAATCTACAAAGGCGGTCGATGCCGCCCGATCACTCTACGTAGCCACGCGCGGCCGTGTCAAACAATTTTCGCGGGTCTGGTGACGCGCTTATCGGGCTTGTGCAGGTCGAGGACCTTCGCGGAGGTCGGCGGCTGGTGGTAGGGCAGCATCGGAACGGACTGCATCAGCGCGACGAAGATGTCGACCATCGCCGGGTCGAACTGCGTACCGGACTTGAGGCGCAATTCGGTGAAGGCCTCGTCTTTGCCCACCGCCCGATGGTAGGGACGGTCGCTGGTCATGGCGTCATAGGCGTCCACCACCGCCAGAATGCGGCACTCCTGGGGAATCGACTCTCCGGCAAGGGCTTTGGGATACCCCTCGCCATTCCAGAATTCGTGATGATGCAGAACCAGATCGGCGATGTGGCGCAGTTCCTTGGAACGCAGGGCGATGTTGTAGCCGATGATGACGTGCTCGCGCATTTTCGGCAGCTCCTCACTGGTGAGCTTGCCGGGCTTGAACAGAATTTCGTCGGGCACGCCGACCTTGCCCAGATCGTGCATGCGGGCGAGCAGAATGAGATTGCGCTTCTTCTGATCGTCGAGATTCATCCGCTCGGCCATCATCGAGCACATGACCACGAGCCGCTCGATGTGCGAACTGGTATTGCGGTCGCGTTCAGCCAACGCCGACATGAGGATATCCACGAGACGGCTCTTGGTGCTCGTGGCCTGCGTGAGCTTGTAGCTGTACATCTTGTCGTCGGCTCGCTGAAAAATCTCGTAGATCGACTCGCGCCGATCGGGGAACGAACTGGCGACACCGAGCGACAGGCTGATGGTCAGATTCGGGCGCCCGCGATTGTACTCGGCCACCGCGCGTTTGATCTCCTCACCCTTCTCCACCGCGGTCAGCCAGTCCACGCCCGGCAGGATGACGGCGAATTCGTCGCCGCCCACGCGCGAGACGATGTCGCTGCCCGAGAATGCCGAGGTGAGGATTTTCGCCGTCGAAACGAGCACCTCGTCGCCGGATCGGTGACCGTAGGAGTCGTTGACGGTCTTCAGGCCGTCCACGTCGATCGCGATGACGCTGACCGGTTTGATCGTCTCCATGTCGCGATCGATGATCGCCATTTCCTTGTCGAAGAACGACCGGTTGCGAAGGCCCGTGAGTTCGTCGTGATAGCTCATGTGCCGGAACCGCCGTTCGCTCTCACGCAATTCGTTTTCGATGCGCTGGCGCTCGGTCATGTCATGAAAGATGCCGAGCACTACCTTTCGCCCGTCGAGCACGCTCACGCCCGCGCTGATGGCGACCGAGACGACCGATCCGTCTGAGCGCTGGATCGTGGAATCGACATCCTGCGTGATCTCCCCGCGCGAGATGGCCTTGAACAGGTAACGGTAACGTTCGCGGTCGGGTTCGGCGTGGAGCACGGTCTGATTGCGTCCGACGAGGTCCGTCGCGCTCTTGCCGAGCAGGCGCTCGGCCTTGCGGTTGATGTCGAGAATCGTTCCGGATTCGGCGTCGGCAACGACGATGGCGTCGCTCGCGCTCTCCATCAGGGTTCGGTATCGGTCTTCCGACGCGGTGAGTGCCTGACGGGCCTGCTGGCGTTCCGTCACGTCGATTCCCGTGCCGATGATGTATTCGATCCGTTCGTCCTCGCCGCGCAACACGGTGTTCGTCCATTCGATCAGTCGCAGCTCGCCGGACTTCGTACGCCAATGATTCGCCGCGACGCCCTGAGTGCGCCCGGAGAACAACTTGGCGACGCCGCGCCGAACGCGCTCGACCTCGGAATCGATTAGCAGGTGGTCCCAGAGGTACTTGCCATAGACATCCGCGGCCTTGTACCCGGTCACGCGCTCGGCAGCTCCGTTGAAACGCACGATGCGCGACTCGCGATCGAGGACCACGACGAGCGCGGCGGACGTGTCGAGAACTGTCGTGACGAAGTTGCGCTCGGCGGTGAGTTCGCGTTCCGATCGCTGCATGGCGCGGAACATCGGCCGGATCGACGACAATCCTGAAATCATGAGAACCGTGATGAACAGTCCGACGATCTCGCCGGTCCACATGACGGGTGTCGTGACGCCGTCGTAAAGGACGGAAGACAACACGAGCGATCGACGCACGGCCATCAGCGAAACGGAGCAGGCGATCAGCACCCACGCCGGCCAGACGCCCGTTTGTCGGATGAGGCGCAGGGCTATCACGGCAGCGAGAAACTGCAGGATGATCGAGATCGTCAGAAGCGCAACCAAGCCGTCAAATCCCCTCGATCAACGGTTCGGTGACTCCCTTGGCCCCGGGGGCGTTGGCTGGCCCGGTGCCGGCCTTTTCCCGCAAACGATTACTTTGAGATCAAATCATTTTGGACATTAGCACACCACAATTCGTCGTGTAAAGAAAAGATAGAAGCAACGCATCGAATTTTTTCGAGACAAAAAGGCCGGGCGCGAACCCGGCCTTTCAGTTTTTCTGGATGATCCCACACCTATTCGGGAGTGCCGGACTCGACCCACGCCACGAAACTCGCGATTTCATCGGCGGTCGGGAACGGCGAAGACGTCGGCATTCCGCCCGACTGGACCTCGGACGCGGAACCCGCAGCTTGGGCGACCATGTCGTCGTAGGTCACGAGTGCAAACGGTGCGCCGCCGGAGGGAGGATCGCCGTGGCAGCGCACGCAGTAAGTCTGCGTGAAGGCTTCCGCGAAGTTCGTCCAGGTTTCGTCGCCCGAGGCGGTTCCGCCGTCGCCGGAGGGGCCGCCGGCCGGGCCGCCCTGCGCGTCGACCGTGTCGCTGTCGATGTCGATGTCGCCGCACGCGGCGAAAAACCCGAATCCCGCGAACGCCAGCGCCGCGCAAAGCGCTATGTGAATTCGATTCGTCATGATGCCCCTCCTCAGTTTTCCGGCGCGCCGGCGTCGATCCAATCGAAGAACAGATCGATCTCTTCCGACGTGGGCATGGGCTGCTCGGGCGGCATGCCGCCCTCATCCATCTCCTCGGCGACATCCTCCGCCTCGTCCGCCGCGTCTTCGTAGTTGTCGAGCGCAAACGGCGCCGAAGCATTCGTCGGGTTGGAGTGGCAGTACACGCAGTACTTGTCGAGGATCGGGCCGACCGTGCTCCAGCCGGATTGCGGCGCGCCCGCGTTCGCCCACGCGACGACCTGACCGATTTGCTCGGCGGACGGATACTTGTAGTTCTCGGGCATTTCGCCCTCGGCAATCGTTTCCCTCACCTCGCCGAGTTCGTCCGTAATGCGGTCGTACGAGTCGAGGCGTGGGGCATCTCCGTCGATGGGCGCCGGACCGTGGCATGCGACGCAGTAGCGAGAGAAGAATTGTCCGGCGGTGCCGTTCCAGGCGAGCGCGCCCGAGGTGGAATCGCCGTCGTCGGCCGCCGCGTCGTCGTCGGCCGGCGCTTCGCCCGCGCGGATTTTCGCGCTGTCGTCGCTGCCGACGTTGATGTCGTCGCAACTCACCGCGGCGATCCACCAGGCCGTGGCCAGTGCCGCCCCGAACAAGATCGAGAACCTTCGCATGGCGTCTCTCCAACGGGCGCGAGGCCCGAACGGGGTTCTAGAAGAACACGTGACCCTGGATCATGATCTCGTCGTTGTTGATCCTCAGCGGATCGGCTTCGCGGTTCTGGCGGAACTGGAACATCGTGTGGACGTAGGGGATCGGGTAGAAAGTGATTCCGCCCATCGTTTGGTCCACGAAGTTCTCGTCCACCTCCAGATCGGGATCGAAGTGCGAGTACCGGGCCACCGCGTAGAGACCGTCGATGATCTTCGCCTCGACTTCGATGAACGACGCCGCGGACGCGATTTTGTCTTCCTTCGTCGGGTCGGCGACGTTGTCGACTTCCTGTGCGACGAAATCGAATTCTCCGAGGAACGCGAGTCGCCAGATGCCGAACGTGAACCAGGGCCCATAGATGTCGCGCGTGAATCCGTCGCGCACATTGTGGAATCCCGATGCCCCGAGCCCCATCTTCCAGAAACGCACGCCGGTCTGGCCCGTCACGGCGTAGTAGTCGCCGTCGCGGTCCATCGCTTGCTCGCCGAGATTGCCGTTGGTGAGCGCGGCCGTGAGAAAGAACGGACCCGGTGCGATGCCGATTTCGACGCCGCTGTCCTGCGACGCGACACCGAAGCCGATGACCGAGCGCGTGAAGAGCGTGTGGTCGTCCATGCGCAAACCGTAGGGCAGGATGAACCGGCCGGCTCGCAGGTACATGCCCGCGGGCAGGTTGTCGATCATGCCCCAGCCTTCCATCAGGTTTTGAGCGACGTCGTAGCCGCCCGTGAACTGAAGGATGGGCAGGAGCCGCGCGTTGACATAGCCCATCGCTTGCATGGTGTAGAAGGTGGAGGCCGCGTCCTCGCTGGGCTGGTTCTCGTCCTCCGCGATGTCGTGCCACATCACACGCAGATCCGCGCCGAGCCGAATCGTTTCGTTCAGCGCGGGGTCGAACTCCGTATAGTCCTTGTAGTCTTCCAGGGCTTCCTTCGTCGCCTTGAGCGACAGTTTCTGCTCAGCCATGACGCCGCGGTCGTTGCGCATGCCGCCGCCCATCGGCGTGTAATGGCACTTGAGGCAGGTCTCGTTTTGCCGGGCGGCGAACTCGGGCCGAGCGGCTCCAACCGAGGGCATCAAGACCAGGGCGACCAACGCGCCCGCGGCCAGCAGACCGAGAAACCGATATCGATCGCGCATGTGCTTACCCCCGCCCGCACGCGGCGGGCCGAATGGGAAACGAAGCCGGGTCAGGTTTTTCGAAATACGAGATCGTACCAGACGAGCACGATGCCGAGGCCGAAAAACATCCCCGTCATCGCCCCGCCGCCCAGTGTGACAAACGCGAAGGGGGCGGCGAGTTTCGTGAGCCACCAGCCGCCGATGTCGCCGATCATGCCCATGAACCCGAGACACGTCAGCGCGATCTTGAGCCTGGCCGGGTAGCCGGTTTGATTCCAGAGGATCAGCGAGAGCGACAGGCACAGCAGGCCCATGCCGAAGAAATGCTGGTGCGACAGCATGGCGAGACGCTGCCACGTGATGCCCTCGTTGGGGGCGAGAAAAACCGCGACCTCCTCATAGGACGTCATCGGCGCGAAGCTCGCCTTACCGATATCACTGTGGCACTTCTCGCAGCGGGCTTCGATGATCTCGCCCACGGGTTCGTAGGCGTCTTCTTTGCCGCCCGCCGCGACCCAGTCCATGAGCGCGCGGTACTCGTCCGCATTTCCCTTGAAATGCTTGCGCATCGAGCCGGTCGCCATGTACGACAGGCGCGTCACCGCCGGATCGCCGTGGTACCGGGCGACGATGTCGCCCGGCCCGAGACCCGGTTTCAGGTCGGCGTCGTGGTGCGTGAGGAACAGGTTGGTCAGCGCGGCCAGATAGCCAAGACCGACCACGAGCGCGAAAAACGCACCGGGAAGTTTACGCCCTTTGGCCGCGAGCGCGGTTTCGTCCATCGCCATGACTCCCGCCCCGTATGAGCAAATTGTGGTGCGCGACTATTCTTCGGGCTGGAAGATGTCGTGGCACTTTTTGCACGACGCGCCGAGGGCCTTGTACTTGGCCTGCACGTCGTCGGGCGTCGTGGCCGCGGCGAGGGCCTTGGCGGCGGCGGCGCACTCGTCGGAAAGAGCCGGAATCTCCGCTTTTCGATCCTTTGCCTGCGGCGGATCGTGGTCCTTCGATTTCAGGACTTCAGCGGCAATGAAGTTCGCGGCTTCGGCGATGCCCGCCGTCTGACCGCCCTGCACGGCGGCCTTGATCGTCTTCATGCTCTTGCCGACGCCCTTCATGAGTTTTTCGAGGGGATCGTCCGCGGCGAGAGCGGAAACCGACACGACCAGGAACATCGCCGTCACGAACAAGGCTAAGAACCGCGAATGGAATTTCATGGGGTCACTCCAAGGAAAATTCAAGGCAGTTTTATACCAAACGGTACGCGCGCGCGCAAGGAAAAAGAGGTGCTCGTCCAATAATATTCGCACCGTTTCCGTATGTGCCCCGGAAAACGGACCTTGATCGCGCTTTTTGGTTGCAATCCGACAAAAACCGACGAAAGCGATTGCCGACCGGCCGATCTGCAATTATCCTCACAATTCTGGTCTGTTTCCGGTCGTGGAGGTCCGTATGAACCCCGTCAAGCTCGAAGAGACGATGATGCACTTCCTGCTGGAGCACCAGCTCAAAAACCGCCGCAGTCTGAACTTCCTGATCTTGATGGAGTCGATCGTCACGGCGGCCAAGTACATCCAGCACTACTACAACCTGGCCGCCCTGCAGGGGAATCTGGGCGAAGCAGGGTCGACCAACGTGCAGGGCGAAAGCCAGATGCGCCTCGACCTGCTCGCGCACCAGACCGTCATGCACTATCTGGCCGAATCGAAGCAGGTCATCGAGGCGACGAGCGAAGAGGTCACCGAGGAGATCCTGCTCAACGAAGACGGCCGCTATTTCCTCTACTTCGATCCGCTCGACGGTTCGTCGAACATCAAGCACAGCCTGCCGGTGGGGTTTTTGTTCGGCATCGGCAAGCGCATGCTCGGCGGCGAAGAGGACTACCGGCTGCGTCGCGGGCGAGAGTTCATCGCGGCGGGCATGTTCCTGATTCCCTCGGGCATTTTCACGCTCTCGCTCAAGGACGCGGGCACGTGGCAGTTCCTGCTCGATTCGAACGGTGTCTACATCCGGCCGACGCGCATCCACTTTCCCGAATCGCCGAAGACCTGGGAGCTGTCGTTCAACGCGGGAAACACGCCGACGTTCTCGACGCCGGTTCAGAACTGGATCGCCGACCATCAGCCGAAGTACAACTTCCGCTACACCGGCGCGCTGGCGATCGATTTTCACCGCCTCCTCCACAACGGCGGCATGTTCATGTACCCCGCCATCGTCAACCACCCGAACGCGCAGAAGAATCGGCCCGAGGGCAAACTGCGTCACATGTACGAGTGCTCGGTCGTGGCGTTCATCGCCAACGAGGCGGGCGGCATGGCGGTGAATGAAGCGGGAGAAGATGTCCTCGAGCTTCAGCCGAAAAAGCGCCATCAACGAAGTGCCCTCTACGTCGGCAGTCGCGAGGTCGTCGGCTCGATCCGCGATGTGCTGCGCGATCACGTCCGCGCGCAAAAGAGCGATGGTGGGCGCGTGGATGTCGCCGCGAAAACCGCCGACGCCACGGGCGCCGACGTTCACTGAAACGATTTCCCATGACGGAAAAGGGGCGGGTTCGCGCCCGCCCTTCGCGTTTTCGGCGTTCGCCCGATCAGACGTGCAGCGCTCCTTCGCCCGCGGCGAGCGCCGCTTCCTTGATGACCTCGGCCAGCGTGGGGTGCGCGTGAATCGACCGGCCGATGTCTTCGGCCGACGCGCCGAACTCCATCGCGATCACGAGCTCGGCGATGAGGTCCCCCGCGCGCGGCCCGATCACGTGCGCGCCGAGAATGCGGTCGGTGCGCGCGTCGGTGAGGATTTTGACGAAGCCTTCCTTCGCGCCCAGCGCCTTGGCGCGGCCGTTCGGCGCGAAGGGAAATGACCCCTTCTTGAACTCGATTCCCTCCGCGCGCAGATCCTCTTCCGACTTGCCCACGCCCGCGATCTCGGGCTCGGTGTAAACGATACCGGGAATGGCATTGTAATTGACGTGGCCCGCGCGCCCGGCGATGCGCTCCACGACGGCCACGCCCTCTTCGGATGCCTTGTGCGCAAGCATCGGTCCGGCGACCACGTCGCCGATCGCCCAGATGCCGGGGACGTTTGTCCGCAGATGCCCGTCGATCGGAATGCGCCCGCGCTCGTCGGTGGTGAGCCCCGCCGCAACGAGATCGAGCCCGTCCGTGTAGGGCCTTCGTCCCGTCGCGACGAGCAGTTTGTCGCAGGTCCACTCGCGCGGAGCGTCGCCATCCTTCGCCCCGTCGGCCGTGACGATCACGCTGCCGCCCTCGACGCGCGCCGCGCGCACGCGAACGCCCGTTTCGATCGTCATTCCCTGCCGCGCGAAGATGCGCAAGGCCAGCGCCGCCGCCTCGCCGTCGATGCCGGGCAGGATGCGCGGCAAATATTCGAGCACCGTCACCTTCGACCCGAGCCGCGACCACACCGAGCCGAGTTCCAGGCCGATCGCGCCGGCTCCGATGACGACGAGCGTCTCGGGCACATCGGTGAACGCGAGCGCGCCGGTGGAATCGACGATGCGCTCGCCGTCGAACGCGATGCCCGGCAGCGACGATGGAACGGAACCCGTCGCGATGATGATGTTTTTCGCTTCAACCACTTGACCGTTCACGTCGACCTTGCCGGGAGCGACGAAACGCGCCGAGCCCGCGAAGATCTCGACCTTGGCCTTCTTCAAAAGCCCCGCCACTCCCTTGGTGAGCTGCGAGACGATGCTGTCTTTACGCGCCTGCATCTTCGCCAAATCGACCGTGGGCGAAACCGCGATGCCGTGCTGCGCGAATTCCTTCTTCGCTTTGAAGACGAGTTCACTCGATTCGAGCAGCGCCTTGCTGGGGATGCAACCGACGTTGAGGCATGTGCCGCCGAAACTCGGGTCCTTCTCCGCGATGGCGACCGACAGGCCGAGCTGCGCGCCACGCAGGGCCGCAACGTAGCCGCCGGGCCCCGACCCGATCACGAGCACGTCATAAACCGACATGATGGTCTCCGATCAGATTTCGAGCAGAACGCGCGACGGGTCCTCGAGGCACTGCTTGATGCGCACGAGGAAACTGACCGCCTCGCGCCCGTCGATGATCCGGTGATCGTAGGTCAGCGCCAGATACATCATCGGGCGGATGACGATCTGATCGTTTTTGTCGACGAGCGGCCGTTTCTCGATACGGTGCATGCCGAGGATGCCTGATTGCGGCGGGTTCAGGATCGGGGTCGAGACGAGCTACCCGAAGACGCCGCCGTTGGTTATCGATAAGGTTCCGCCCGACAACTCTTCCATCGTGAGGCGGCCTTCGCGCGCCCGCGACGCGAGATCGGCGACCGCCTGCTCCGTCTGCGCGAAGCTCAGGCGCTCGGCCCCGCGCATGACCGGTACGACGAGCCCGCGATCGGTGCTCACCGCCACGCCGACGTCGTAGTAGTTGTGATAGACGATGTCGTCGCCGTCGATCATCGCGTTGACCGCCGGGAACGCCTTGAGCGCCTCGATCGACGCCTTGATGAAAAACGACATGAAGCCGAGGTTGATGCCGTACTTCTTCTTGAAGTCGTCCTTGTAGCGGTCGCGCAGCGCCATCACCGCGGACAGGTCCACGTCGTTGAACGTCGTGAGCGACGCGGTGGTCGACTGCGCCGCGAGCAGACGCTCGGCCGTGCGCCGCCGGATCTTCGTCATGCGCACGCGCTCTTCGGGCCGATCGGTCGCCGGGGGCATCGTGGCTCGCGGCGGCTGCGGCGCGGGCCTTTCCTTCGCGACAGCCTCGGCCGCGCGGGCGACCGGTCCCGTCGACTCTTTCTTCGCGGCTGCGGCTTCGAGGTGATCGATCACGTCGGACTTTAAAATCCGCCCGCCCTTGCCGGTGCCCGGGATCTTCGCGGGATCGACTCCCGATTCCTCGACAATGCGTCGAACGGCGGGCGAAAGCGTGGCGGCATCACCTGCAGCCGCGGCGTCGTCACGCGGCGACTCCGGCTCGATGGGACCGGCGGCGACCGCGGGCGACGCGATCGCGCCAGCGCCCTCGGACTCGATGACGCCGAGCACTTCGCCGATCGTGACGACCGAGCCGGACGGTTTCAGGATCTTCGCGAGCACGCCCGCCGCGGGCGACGGAAGATCGACGGTGATCTTATCGGTCTCGATAACCACGATGGGTTCGTCGGCCGCGACGCGGTCGCCTTCCTTCTTCAACCAGTCGGAAATCTCCCCCTCGCTCACCGATTCGCCCATCGCCGGGACGACAATCTCGATCTTCATGACATCAAACCTTTTTGTGGGAATTCGCGGGGTTGGAACACGTCAGGCCTCGATGCCCAGGGCTTCGGCGATGATCGCCCGCTGCTGGTCGAGATGCTTGCGCACGCTGCCGGTCGCGGGGCTGGCCGAGGCCTTTCGGGATACGCGATGGAGGCTATACCGCCCTTCGTACGCAACGTCAAACTGCTCGAACATATAGTACCAGCCGCCCTGATTCGCCGGCTCTTCCTGCACCCACGAGACCTTCGCGTTGGGGTACATCTCCAGCAATTCCAACACGCGCGTCTTGGGGAACGGGTAGAGCTGTTCGATTCGGTGGATGGCCACGTTTGGGAGCTTTTTCGCGTCGCGCACTTCGGCGAGATCGTAGTAGATCTTTCCCGAGCACAGCAGCACCCGGTCCACCTTGGCGGACGCGGGAGCGGCCGGGTCCGGAATCACGTCGTGGAACCAGCCATCAGTGAAATCCCCGACCGCGGAAACCGCCGCGCGGTGACGCAGCAGACTCTTGGGCGTCATCACGACGAGCGGCTTGCGGAACTCGCGCAGCATCTGGCGGCGCATCATATGGAAGAACTGCGCCGGCGTGGTGACGTTGCAAACCTGAATGTTGCACTCGGCGGCGAGCGCGAGAAATCGTTCGGGCCGCGCCGATGAGTGCTCCGGTCCCTGCCCTTCGTAACCGTGCGGCAGCAGCATCACCAGCCCGCAGTGGCGCTTCCACTTCATCTCGGCCGACGTGATGAACTGATCGACGATCACCTGTGCGCCGTTCACGAAGTCGCCGAACTGCGCCTCCCAGATGACCAGCGCGTACGGAGACTCGAACGCGTAACCGTATTCGAAGCCCAGCACCGCCGCCTCGGAAAGCAAACTGTCGTGCGCGTTGAACGCCGCCTGATCGTCGCGGATATTGGCGAGCGGCGTGTACTCGTCTTCCGTCTCCATGTCGACGAACACGACGTGACGGTGGCTGAATGTTCCGCGACGGCAGTCCTGACCCGAAAGACGCACGGGAATGCGGTCGCGGACGAGGCTGCCGTAGGCCAGCATTTCGCCCATGCCCCAGTCGATCGGCAACTCGCCGAGGCCCATTTTCAGCCGGTCGTCGAGCAATTTGCGCAGCTTGCGGTGCGGTTGAAACGCCTCGGGCAAATACGTCACGCGGCGCGCGATCTGCTCCACGGTCTCGCGCGCGATGGCGGTTTCCCGGAACGGCTCGGCGAAGTCGTCCATGGTGCCGACCCGGATGCCCGACCACGGCCCTTTGAGCGAAGACACCTCGACAGGCCGAGGCGTGGATTCACTCGTCTTACGGTACGCCGTTTCGAGTCGTTCGAGATAATCCTGCCGAATACTCTCGAGATCGGCCTCCGTCGCGACACCGCGCGAAACGATGTCGCGCGAATAGAGGGTCCGCACGCCGGGATGCTCGGCGATCTTCTTGTACATGCGGGGCTGCGTGAAACTGGGTTCGTCGGTTTCGTTGTGGCCGTAGCGGCGGAAGCAGTACATGTCCACGACCGCGTCGATGCCGAAGGTCTGACGAAACTCCAGCGCCGCCAACACCACCCCGACGAACGAGCGAACATCGTCGCCGTTGACGTGGAAAATCGGCACGCCGAGCATCTTCGCCACATCGGTGCAGTAGATCGTCGAGCGCGCAAACTTGGGCGGCGTGGTGAACCCGAGCTGGTTGTTGATGACGATATGCACCGTGCCGCCCGTGCCGTAGCCCGACAGCATGCCCAGGTTCAGCGTTTCCGGCACGAGTCCCTGCCCCGCAAACGCCGCGTCGCCGTGAATCAGAACCGGCAGCACCTTGTGCCGCTTCGTGACGCCCAGGCGGTCCTGACGGGCGCGACATCGCCCCTCGACGACCGGGTTCACGGCTTCCAGATGGCTGGGGTTCGGCGTCAGGGAGAGCCACACCTCGCGGCCACTCGCCGTGCGGTGGATATCGTTGTATCCGAGGTGATACTTCACATCGCCGGACCCGAACGAAAGGCGCGGGTCGACGATGTCCTCGAACTCGTTGAAGATCATTTCGAATTTCTTGTGCAGGATGTTCGCCAGCACGTTGATGCGGCCGCGATGCGCCATGCCGAAAATCAGCGTCTCGACGTCCTTTTCGGCCGCCGCCTCGACCATCAGATGCAGGGCGGGAATCAGCGCTTCGGCGCCTTCGAGCGAAAACCGCTTGGTGCCGACGAACTTGCGGTGCAAAAACTGCTCGAACGCCTCCCCGCGAATGACGTAATCGACCGCGACCCGTTCGACGTCGGACGTCACGCGGTCGAGAAACCGCCCTGACTCCATCAGATTGCGGATCCACTCGATCTGCGTCCGGTCGTTCATGTGCGCGAACTCGACCCCGACCGTATGCGCGTAGCAGGCGCGAAGTCGCTCGCGAAGATCGCGCAGCGTCAACACCGCGCCCGGGATGAAGTCACCCGCCAGGTAGCGGGTGTCGAGGTCCGCGTCGGAAAGGCCGAAATCGGCGAGCTTCGGCTCGGGGATCGGGGGGATCAGATTGAGGCCAAGCGGATCGAGATTGGCGCCATGGTGACCGTTGCGGCGATAGGCATCGATGAGACGCAACACACCCATGTGGCGATCGCAATGAACGCCGCCGCACTGATGAAACTCGCGCTCGGCCACCGCCGTGGCGGGATTGAAAATACTTCGCGCCTGAAAGCGCGGACCGACCGGTACGCGCTCATGAGCTTCGCGGATGTCAGCGCCGAAATAATCGCGCCACTCCGCCGGCACGGACGACGCGTCGTCCAGCCACCGCTGATACATCTGCTCGGCGTACGCGAGATTGTCCACGCGCATCGCGCCGCCGTTTCCGTTCGTGGGCATTCGAATCGACTCCTTCACGGGCGCATCCCGTTGGCCAAGGCCCGGGTCGCGCCACGTCGAATCCATATCACGAGGCCGGCGCTTCCGCCGCCCAGCGAGGGAAAAGTCGTTTTATTTCGGGACGTTGCATCGTTCGACGACCCACCCTCGGCGGGCCATTACCTAACATGAAGACGCGTTCGCGTCCATCGGATTCTGCGTCGTTTTTGACCGCGGTGAACGAATTCGAAAATCGGGGAATCGATCAGATCGCGATTTCGCCATATCGCCGGTTCAGGCGTCGATGACGATGCCGAAACACGACGCCGACGATTCGCGCGACGAGCGGCGCGGCCCACCCGATTCGGGGCTCGAAGGTCAGGCGATCGGTCACGACGCAGCCATTCGGGAGACCCCTGACCGTCCGCTCGTGGCGCCAGCGCCGCTGGAGCCAGCTCACCGATTCCTCGACGAACCCTTCACCTGGGCGAATCTCGACGAGACGCAGGTGATGCCGATCGATAGGAATGAATCCGAACGCCAAAATCCAGCTCCAGAAAAGAAACTCGCCCGCCGGAGCATCGGCGATCGACCGCGTTTTCGCTTCGGAGGGGTACGTCATTTTAACGAGCGGCATGAGTTCCGCGTTGACGCCGGGCATGACCGTTATCAAAGCCCAGACGTCCGCGCGCGATGCGCGTAGGCGCGATTCGAATTCGAGATGAGCCACCAGTTCCCTCACCGGTCGCCGAACACCGTCGTCGCAACGCTAGCCCTTTTCCGCCAAGAAAATTACCACTTCGCCGGGCTCTTGATCTCGAACTTTCATTTGGCTATAAAGAGGACTGATTTCGTCCTGTATCGGCGCCGCCGGTTTTCAGCGGCAAGCCGAATCCATCCGAGGCCGGACGTCTTTGAACGCGGAGCCCCTGCGCGACAATCTGTCGCCATGGGGTCAAGCGTGCGTTCGAACATCGCCTCCGGGTCTCGCCTTCGTCGCTCCTTCGATTCGCGGATTCCGATTCGGCGAATCCTTGCGACGCTCTGCCTCACCCTCCTGTTTCCATCCGGTGAAGCGTTTGCGCACGAATCCGCATGGAACGTCGAGATCGAGGGCTACGGCGAGATGGGTTTCGCCTGGCTCGACTACGGCCCCAACCAGAACCGCGACGGAGGATCGCAAGAAGACTCCCGCGTCGTCTTCGACCTGACGCGTTTCGTGCTCGAGGTCGAGGGCGAGATTCCCGAAGCCGGTCTCTCGTTCGAAACCGAGGTCGAGTTCGAACACGGCGGCACGGGCGCAGCCCTGGAGTTGGAGTACGAGGAATTCGGCGAGTTCGAACAGGAGGTCGAAAAAGGCGGCGAGGTCATCGTCGAGGAGATGTACCTGCGCAAAACGCTCGGCGACCGATTCGCGATCAAGGGCGGGCGCTTCTACGTCGCGATGGGGCTGCTCTCCGACGAGCACCGGCCGACGCGGTTTTTGTCGCCGACACGGCCCGAGTCGGAAACCACCGTCATCCCCGGCGTTTGGGACGAAATGGGGCTCGAGGGCGAATACCGGCACCGCTGGCTGCGCGTGCGCGCGCAGGTGGTGAACGGCCTCGATTCCACCGGCTTCAGTTCGCAATACTGGGTTGCCTCGGGACAACAAGGGCGATTCGAGGAGATCCGCGCCACGGACCTTGCCGTCGTCGGCCGCGTCGATGTGCGCCCCGTTTCCGATGTACTGATCGGCGTGTCCGGCTATCGCGGCGGCACGTCGCGCAACCGGCCGAAGCCCGATCTCGTCCGCCAGTGCGAGAATGAATCCGAGGACGAAGTCGCGCCCTGCGGTTACGTCGAAGCGCCGGTGACGATTTTCGACGTGCACGCGCGTGTCGATCTCGATCCCGTGCTCGCGCAGGGCGTTTTGCTCTGGGGGAGGCTCGACAACGCCGACGACATCTCTGAACGCAACGCCCGCCTGTCCAACCTGCTCGGCGTTCTGCGCACGCCCGTCGCCGAGGAGGCCTTCGCTGCGTGGGCCGAGGTGGGCGTCAACGTCCTGCATTGGTCCCGGTTCGGCGCGTTGAACGCGCTTTCGCCGTTCGTGCGTTATGAGAAGTACGACACGATGTATGCGACGCGCACCGACCTGTTCGACAACCCGCGATTCGAAAAGCAGGTCATCTCCGCGGGCGTGTCCTACCGCTATGAGGACGCCGTTGTCGTGAAGAGCGACTTTCGACGTCGCACCTTCGGTTCCGACGACTTCCGACCGGAAACCGGCGTGAATCTCTCCGCCGGATTCGAATTCTGACCCCATCATGTCAAAGGAGGACTCCATGTCGTGCACGCAATTCCGTTTCGCTCCCACGCTGATCGCCGCGATGGCGGTATTGGCAATCGTCACAGGTTGCCCCCCTACCGATGACGACGAGTCGGCGTCCACCGGCTTCGACGACGCGGTCGTGATCGAGGACTTCACCGATCAGGTTGTGATTCCGACCTACGCATGGCTCGCCGCCGCGGCAGGCGACCTGAACGACGCCGTAGCCGCGCTGACCGCGTCGCCCACCGAGACGACGCACGCCGCCGCGAAGGCCGCGTGGGTCGCCACCCGCATGCCGTGGGAACAAAGCGAGGGATTTTTGTTCGGGCCCGTCGACACTTACGGCATCGATCCCGCGCTCGACACCTGGCCGGTGAACAAGACGGATCTCGACGCCGTACTCTCGGGTCCCGACGACCTCACCATGGAATACGTCTCGAACCTCGACCCGTCGCTCAAGGGTTTCCACAGCATCGAGTATTTGCTCTTCGGCGAGGACAGCGAGAAAGCGGTCGAAGGTTTCACCGCGCGAGAATTCGAGTATCTGGTCGCCCTCACCGGAGAGCTGGCGGCCAACGCGGATACGCTGGCGTCATCTTGGACCGACGGCGTCGACGGCGGCGAACCCTACGGCGATATCTTCCGCGGCGCGGGGACCAACAGCGCTTATCCGTCGCTGGGGTCCGCGGCCCAGGAGATCGTGGAAGGCATGATCGGCATCTGCGACGAGGTCGCCAACGGCAAGATCGCGGACCCCTTCGACAATCAGGACCCGAATCTCGTCGAGAGCCAGTTCAGCTTCAACTCGCTCGCCGACTTCTCCGACAACATGCGAAGCGTGCGCAACGCGTTCAACGGCTCCGTCCCCGACGCCGAGACCGCCGGAACCGGGCTCGGGTCCTGGGTCGAGTCGCGCGACGCGGACCTGGCCGCCCAAATCAACGACCTGATCGACCAATCGATCGCGGCGCTCGGCGAGATCTCCCATCCGTTCCGCGACGCGATTCTCGACCCGGCGGCCGAAGACACGATTATCGCGGCCCAGGCCGTCATCAACGAACTGCGCGTCGTGCTCGAAGACGATCTGATCGCGCTCGTGCTCGAATAGGAGGTCGCCGTGAAGTTTGTGCATTTCTTTCTGGTCATTTCCCTCGCGTGCTGGGGCCTACAGTCCGCGTCCTGCGAGCCCGACGAATTGTCCGACGACGAGAGCCCACGCGAGCAGCCGCTCGCGGGCGGCGACACCACGGTCTTCGACCGCACTTCGAACGCCTATCTCAAACCCGCGCCGAATCTGACCGATGACAACCTCGACTTGCACATGGAAGGTGACCTCGCCTTCGACGCCGTTTTCGTGACGTCGCCGGCAATCGTGAATCCCGGCCTCGGTCCGGTCTTCAACAACACCGCATGCGTAAACTGCCACGTGCGAAACGGACGCGGCCTGCCCGTCACCGGCACCGGGGGCGTTGGTTCACCGGCCCTTGTCCGCGTCAGTTTGCCCCCGGGGTCCGGCACGCCGGACGTTCCCGGCGGCGCGGTGCCCGTGCCCGGCATGGGGACTCAGATCCAGGACCACGCCATCTACGGATACGATCCCGAGGCGACGGTCACGATCGCGTGGACGTACTACGACGCGGCCTATCCCGACGGGACTCCCTACACCCTGCGCGCACCGACGCTCACGATCGAAACGCCCGACGGTGCGGGTCTCCCGCCGGGTGCGCAGACTTCGTTGCGTATCCCGCCGCCCGTCTTTGGCCTCGGTCTGCTGGAGGCGATCGACGAAGAGACCCTGATCGCTCTCTCGGACGAAAACGACGAAAACGGTGATGGGATCTCCGGCCGCGTCAATTACGTTTGGGATGCGGCGCTCGCCGAGCACGTGGTTGGCCGATTCGGTCTCAAGGCCAATCAGCCGCACCTGTTGCAGCAGGCCGCCGCCGCCTACGTCAACGACATCGGCGTCACGAACGCCCTGTTCCCGGAATCCGACGGGAGCACGGACATCGAGGAGCCCGTGCTGGAAGCCGCGGCGTTCTACACGCAGACGCTCGGGGTTCCCGCGCGCGCGGCCTGGGACGATCCGGCCGTGATCCACGGCGAGCGGCTCGCCGAGTCGATCGGCTGCATGTCGTGTCATGCACCCACGGTGAAGACGGGCGAACACGCGCTGGCGGAACTCTCGAATCAGACAATCCACCCCTACACCGACCTGATGCTGCACGACCTGGGACCCGGCCTCGCGGACAACCGCGAGGATTTCGCCGCGTCGGGCGGCGAATGGCGGACCGCGCCGCTTTGGGGATTGGGTCTTGTGCAGACCGTGCTGCCGGAAACCGGTTTCCTGCACGACGGTCGCGCGCGCACCATCGAAGAGGCGATCTTGTGGCACGGCGGCGAGGCCGAAAACGCCAAGGCGCGATTCCGGGACCTCGACGCGGAGGAACGGGCGGCGGTGTTGCTGTTCCTCGGAAGCCTATGAGGAAGAACGTGGGGGAAAAACGCGGACTTGCATTGGCCGTTCGACTGTGTTAAACGCCGACCGCCGTTGAGAACCGAGGAGTATCGTCATGGCCCGGACATGTGAAGTTTGTGGAAAGCGCCGGCAGGTGGGAATGAACGTGAGTCACGCCCACAACCGGACAAAGAAAGTCTGGAACCCGAATCTCCAGCGGGTTCGCGTGGTCGCCGAAAACGGCTCGCGCAAACGCATGGTTCTTTGCACGCAGTGCATCACGCGGGGCAATGTGCGTAAGCCGGCCGCCTGAGCGGTCTCAAATCGACCCCACCAGCGGGCGCCTTCGGGTTGCCCGCTTTCTTTTTCGGATTCGGTTCGTCGTCAGCCGCGAACGCGGGTCACCTGTGTCACGCCCCGAATCTTCATGATTTCGCGGGTCAGCGTATCGAGTTCCTCGAGTTTCTTGACGAGGACCTCGAAGTGAATGACCGCGTGCCCGTTCGACCCTCGCGACGATCGAACCTCGCTGATGTTGACGCCGTGTCCGCCGATGACCTTGCTCACGTTGGACAGGATCATCGGCTCGTCGATGGAATCGACATCGAGATTCGCCGAGAAGGGCCCCACGTCCTTGCTCAAATCCCATTCGACGTCGACAAGTCGATCCGGATCGGCGCCTTCCAGTTCCAGGCAATCGATGGAGTGAATGCGGATGCCCCGGCCGCGCGTGACGTAGCCTTTCACCTCTTCGCCCGGCAGCGGATGACAGCATTTGGCGAGGCTGAACAAGACGTCGTCGATCCCCTGAATCTTAATTCCGCCCTTCTTCTTCTGGAGCGGACGCAGGATCTTCTCGATCGTACCTTCCTGCAGATCCGCAGCCTCCGAGTCCTCCACGAACTGCTTCACGAAGGTTACGGCCGAGAGTTTGCCGAAGCCCAGATTCGCGAGCATTTTGTTGACGTCGCTGTAGCCGAGGCGCGTGGCGGCCTCGACGAGCTTGCCCGACTTCTCGACCCTCGACAGGCTGATCTTGTGTTTGCGCAGTTCCTTTTCGGCGAGCGTCTTGCCGAGCTCGACCGAACGCTCCATTTCTTCCTTGCGCAGCCAGTCGCGGATCTTCGCGCGCGCCGTGTTGGTCTTGACGACCTTGAGCCAGTCGCGGCTCGGGCCGTGGTCCTTGCGGGTGACGATTTCGACGCGGTCGCCGCTGACGAGACGATGGGCGAGCGGGACGATCTTGCCGTTGATGCGCGCGCCGACGCACGTATGCCCGATCTGGGTGTGAATGCGGTACGCGAAGTCGATGGGCGTCGCCCCGGCGGGTAGGCTCATGACGTCGCCGCGCGGGGTGAAAACGTAGATCTCCTCCGTGAAGAGATCCGTCTTCACCATGTTCAGGTACTCGCGCGGCGTTTCGTCCTGATACGATTCGACGAGTTTGCGCAGCCAGTTGAACTTCTGCGCGTCGTCCATCTGGGCGGGAAGGCCCTCCTTGTACTGCCAGTGCGCCGCGACGCCTTCTTCCGCGATGCGGTTCATGTCGGACGTGCGGATCTGCACTTCCATCCGCTGCCCCTGCGGGCCGATCACGGTGGTGTGCAGGCTCTGGTACATGTTGTTCTTGGGCAGCGCGATGTAGTCCTTGAACCGCCCCGGCACGGGCTTCCAGCGCGCGTGGATGTAGCCCAGCGTCTCGTAACACTCGGCGACGGTCTCCACGATGATGCGAAACGCGATGAGGTCGTACACCTGATCGAACTCGATCGCCTGCGCGACCATCTTGCGGAAGATCGAGTGGACGTTTTTCTGGCGGCCCTTCACGTCGGCTTCGATGCCGTGCTCAGCGACGAGGGCGCGCAGCACCTCGATCACCTCCCGCACGAACTTGTCGCGTTCCTTCCGGTCTTTCGAAAGCTGATAGACGATGTCGTAATACGCCTTCGGATTGATGAACCGGAACGCGAGGTCCTCGAGCTCGTTGCGCACCCACTGGATTCCGAGCCGATGCGCGAGCGGCGCGTAGATGTCGAGCGTTTCCTGCGAAATCCGCCGGCGCTTTTCGACCGGCATGTGCTCGAGCGTGCGCATGTTGTGCAGGCGGTCGGCGAGCTTGATGAGGATGACGCGGATGTCCTTGCTCGTCGCGATCAGTATCTTCTTGAAGTTCTCCGCCTGCTGATGTTCGCGGCTGGAGAACGTCATCTGGCCGATCTTGGTCACGCCGTCGACGAGCGCTCCGCATTCGGAACCGAAAATCCGCGCGAGCTGGTCGATCGTGATGTCCTTGTTGTCCTCGACCGTGTCGTGCATCAGCCCGGTCGCCACGGTCAGTTCGTCCATCCGCATTTTCGCGAGGATGTGCGAAACCGCGAGCGGATGCGCAAGATAGGGCTCGCCGCTCATTCGAATCTGACCGGCGTGCGCCTTGGCCGAAAACACGTACGCGCGCTTGATGAGGTCGAGGTTCGGACTGGCGATATTGTTCTGGACTTCTTCCAGAATGTCGTTCAGCCGGATCATTTATCCGCGAAACTCGTCGGGCAGATGGGACCACATGGCTTCCCGTTCGCTCCGCTTGGCGAAAACGACCGACATCAGTCGCAGCAACGCGACGTCGAAATCGTCGTTGACGATAATGTAGTCGTATTCGGGAAGGTACGAACTCTCACGGCGCGCGTTCGTCATGCGCCGGTCGATCTCCTCGGTCGAATCTTGCCCGCGCTCGTGCAGGCGGGACTTCAGCTCCTCGTAGCTGGGCGCCAGGATGAACACCAGAACCGCTTCGGGGAACTTGCTCTTAATCTGGCGCGCGCCCTCGCCCTCGATGTCGAGCAACAGATCCACCCGCTCGGTCTTCGCGCGTTCCAGTTCGGCGATGCTCGTCCCGTAATAGTGACCGTGAATCTGAGCCCACTCGACGAAATCACCCCGGTTGATCATGGCGCGAAATGTCGTTTCGTCGACGAAGTGGTAATCCTCGGCCGACGCCTCGCCCGGACGCATGGGACGCGTCGTGTGGCTGACGGAATACCGAATGTCCTCGATCTGCGCCTCGAGTTCGCGCCCGATGCTGGTTTTTCCCGCCCCCGAAGGCGCGGTGATCACGAACAAATGCCCCGCTCCCTTGCGCATCCGCGTCTCCCCCGACTGACGTCACTCGATATTCTGAATCTGCTCCCGCAGCTTCTCGGCCTCGGTCTTGGCACGAACGACCAGCGCCGAAATCTCCCGGCCCTGAAGCTTGTTCCCGAAGGTCGTGATTTCCCGGTGAATTTCCTGAACCAGGAAATCGAGCCGCTTCCCCACCGGCGACGATTCCGACAGCACGGCCCGAAATGCTTCCAGATGCCCGCGCAGACGCGTCACCTCTTCGGCCACATCGGCCTTCGCGAGCAGGACCGCCACCTCCTGATGAAGGCGAACCGGGTCGATTCCCGGCGTCTGCGTCAAAGCCTCGATCTTCTCGGTCAGGCGGCGTTCCAGATCCGCGCAAGCCGGACCGACCGCCGCGGTCATCTCTTCGGCAATCGCCGAGAGCGCCGATTCGATCTTCGCGAGTTCGCGGCGCAGCGCCTCTCCCTCGCCGCGTCGCATCGCAATCAGCCGTTCCACGGCGTCGGCCAGCGCCTTTTCGACCACCGGCCAAGTTCGCTCGACGTCGGCCTCGGAATCCGAGACCCTCATCACGCCGTCGAGCCGCACGAGGTCCGTCACCCGAATTTCGTCTGCGATTCCCAGACGTTGCTGAAGGGCGCGCAACCGCGTGAAGTAGGTCGCCGCGAGGTCTTCGTCCAGGTGGACCGCGTCCTCACCCGGATGCGTCTCCTCCACGGACAAAAACAAATCGACCCGGCCGCGCGAGATGGACCTCGCGACCGCCTCCCGTACACGGGGTTCCACCGCCCAGAACGCGCGCGGCAGTCGAACGTTGACGTCGAGATGCCGGTTGTTCACCGACTTGATCTCACAGACGACCCGAGCCCCGGCGTCCTTGGTCTCGCCGCGGCCGAAGCCGGTCATGCTGAAAAACGGCACGCACACCCCTTGGCGATGATGTCCCTGATGTCGATAACGCGTCGCGGCAACGTCGACAATATAGTCGATTTTGCGTCGATGGAAAGTCGCGGGCGCGAATCGGCGCTCGTCTCAACCGAACCAGCGTGGGACTTCAGCACGAAAGGCGTCGATCCGCCGGTGAAACGGACGCCGTCGGAGAGGCTCAGCGGGCGTAGGAGTCTGCGTATGAACTCCGGTCGGCAGGCTATCAACGTTTGCCCGACGACCCCTTTGACTTTTTCGCGGTCGATCGTTCCGGTTTCTCACCACCTTCCACGAAATCCCGCCGCTTGCGCGCCCGGAATTCGAGCCGGATCGGTGTCCCCGCGAAATCGTCCGCCTCGCGGATCTGCCGAACCAGAAAACGCTCGTAGCTGAAGTGGACCGCCTCCGGCGCATTGGTGAAGGCCACGAACGACGGGGGCCGCGTGCGCGGCTGCGTGGCGAAGTAGAACTTCAGAGGGCGGTTTTTCACGATGGGCGGCGAATGCCTGGCGATGGCGGTCTCGAAGATGCGATTCAGGGGTCCCGTGTCGATACGTCGGTTGTGCGCGGCATCGACGCGGTCGATCAGCGGAAAGAGCTTCTTCACGCCGCGGCCCGTCCGCGCGGAGACCTCGATCATCGGCACGTACGCCAGATGTTCCAGGCGAAAGTCGATCTGACGGCGAAGTTCCTTTCGCCACACATCGATGTCCTCGACCAGATCGATTTTGTTGAACGCCCAGATCACGGCGCGGCCGCGCTCGATCGCATAGCCGGTGATGCGAAGCATCTGGTCGGAAAACCACTCCGTCGCGTCGCCGAGAATGACGGCCACGTGGCATCGGTCGAGGGCTTCGAGCGCCTTGACGACGCTGAATTTCTCGAGCCGATACGTGACCTTGGCCTTGCGCCGGATGCCCGCCGTATCAACGAAGACGTATCGGCGATCGCCGATCTCGACCGGAACGTCGATCGCGTCGCGGGTGGTGCCGGGAAGATCCGCCACGATCAGGCGCGACGAGCCGATCAGGCGATTGATGAGCGAACTCTTGCCGACGTTGGGCTTGCCGACGATCGCGACGCGAACCTGCCCGTCCTCCTCGGGCATCGGCTCGTCGGACTCCCCCGGTACGGCGTCCAGCACCGCGTGGAAGAGATCCTGAACGCCGAGGTTTTCCTTGGCCGAAACGAAGTGGAGGTGCTCCGCGCCCAGCCGGTAGAAATCCGCCGCCTCATCCCGCACTCGGCTGCTTTCGGTTTTATTGACCGCGTAAAAAACGGGCTTTCGCGTGCGACGCAGACGATCGGCGATCTCCTCGTCTTCCGAGGTCAGCCCATCGCGGCCGTCCAGCAGAAAGACGATGGCCGACGCCTCGGCGATGGCGAAATCGACCTGTTCGACCACCCGATCGATCAGTTGGTCGCCGGTTTCGGTCGAGATGCCGCCGGTATCGACGAGAGAAAACGTACGCCCATGCCACGTGACGGTCGCAAAATGCAAGTCGCGAGTCACGCCGGGAATGTCGTCGACAAGCGCCCGGCGCGCCCCCGCGAGCCGGTTGAACAGCGTGCTCTTTCCCGTGTTGGGCCGTCCGACGATCGCCACCAATGTCAAAACGCTCTCCCTCGCATGTCAAACGTAGCCGAGTTTGTGGAGCATCCGCTCATCGCGGCTCCAATTCTCGCGAACCTTGACGAACAACTCCAGATAGATTGGATGGCCGACGAACGCCTCGAGGCTTTTGCGCGCCGCCGTGCCGATGGCGCGAAGCTTCGTGCCCTTCGCCCCGATCATGATGCCCTTCTGCCCTTCGCGCTCCACGACGATCTCGGCCTCGATATAGATCGGCCGGTCGCCGTCGGGCTCGCGGTAGGTGTTCACCACCACGGCGGTGGAGTACGGAATCTCCTTGCCGGTCTGCAAGAACACCTGCTCGCGAATCATCTCGGCCGCAAGAAAGCGCATGTCGGCCGTGGTGAGGTCGTCTTCGGGATAATATGCGGGGCCTTCGGGGAGTCGAGCGATCGCCGCCTCGACCACCCCCGCGACGCCGTCGCCCGTTTTCGCCGACACGCAAAAGACCTCGTCGAACCTTGCCGCCGCCGAAAGATCCGCAATCCGGGGAAGCAGCGAACCCTTGTCCTTGACCATGTCGGTCTTGTTGACCACAAGCAGCGTCGGTTTCGCTCCGAGCCGGATCTTGTCCAGCACGCGCGACTCCTGTTCGGCCTCCGACGCGACCGGATCGAAGACCGCGATCACGACATCAGCGTCGGCGAACGCCCGGTCGATCTCCAGGTTCAGAAACCGGTGCAGCGCTTTTGCGTCGACGCACAGGCCCGGCGTGTCCGTAAAGATCACCTGCGCGTCGTCGCGCGTCAGAAGGCCGAGCAGACGGCGACGCGTGGTCTGCGGTTTCGCGGTCACGATCGCGATGCGCTCGCCGATCGCCGCATTGACGAGGGTGGACTTGCCGACATTCGGCAACCCGGCCACGGCTGCGTAGCCGGATCGAAACAGAGGTCTTGTCGTCATGACGAATTCGCGGTCAGTGTTCTTCGCCGGCGAGCGACGACTCCAGCGCGGGGTCCGCGCCGGAGAGCGTGATGAATGCCTGTTGCGCGGCGGTCTGTTCCGCGTCTTTCTTCGTACGCCCCTGCCCGCTCGCCACCGAGCGCCCCGCGATCGACAACTCGACCTCGAACTGCTTGTCGTGATCGGGTCCAGTTGCCGAAACGAGCTTGTAGGTCGGCGCGGTGCGGTATTCGGCCTGCGTCAATTCCTGAAGGCGGGTCTTGTAGTCGAATGTGAGGATCCTGTCGGTGCGTCCCTTGAAAAGGTCCCGAAACTGCTCTTTGACGAACTGAAGCGCGGCCTCGAATCCCAGATCCAGGTACATCGCGCCGATGACGCTCTCGAAGACGTCCGAGAGGATGCTGTTTTTCTCCCGGCCCGCCGTCAACGTCTCTCCGCGGGACAAGCGGATGTAGCGACCGAGACCCAGATCCCGCGCCAGCAGAGCCAGCGACTTCTTGTTGACCGCAGCCGCGCGAATTTTGGACAGATCGCCCGCATTGAGCCTCGTGAATCGCTCCATCAACAGATGAGACAGTGCCAATTCCAGCACCGCGTCGCCTAGAAACTCCAGGCGCTCGTAGTCGGATACGTTCTCGCCGCCGGTCTCGTGAACGAAAGACCGGTGCGTCAGGGCGTGGTCCAATAGCCGTTT
The DNA here is from genome assembly GCA_020845895.1 of Deltaproteobacteria bacterium. Lineage (NCBI taxonomy): Bacteria > Pseudomonadati > Myxococcota > Myxococcia > Deltaproteobacteria bacterium. The sequence goes on from JADLEX010000110.1 coordinate 78,015, forward strand.
GTTCTGGAACTGGACGCCCAGAAGTCGACACACTTCATCGATCTGCGTTTTTCGCTCGCCGTCCAAACGGCACTCCGTCGCCGCGCAAAAACCCATTACATGATGCCGTCTATTCCCCAATTGCCGCAAGGTGTCAACCACGCGAGGGCCGCGCTTCGGGTCCCGTCGCCGAATTTCGGCGGCTGCAATTCAACTCACGACCCAAAAATTCGATCCTATTGCGTGCCCGGAATATTCGTCCAATCGATCCTCGCGAGCGCCTCGACGATCAATTTCACCATCTCCTCGTTGCCGCGAGCGGTCGTGTGGTCGTCGTCGAACAGAAAATCCGAACGCGGTTCCAGGGCCGCGAATCGCGAACGCAGATCCACCAGCGGAAGCGACTGCGTCGCCGCGAGATCCGCGATCGCCGAATTTGCGACCGCGTAATCGACGGGGTAATTCGGAAGCAGAGTCCGCACGCCGCTTGCACGGCATTCGGCGACAATCTCGTCGAGATCGCGCCGAATCCACTCTCCCACGCCGGCGTCCCATGCGGTTTTGTCGGCGAACAGGCGCAAATAGTCGCGATACCAGCCGAATTCCCGCAGATCGGGATACGTTTCGCCGAGGCGAACCCAGTGCTGGTGAATCGCCCGGGCGTCGTATCGGCTCTGAACGTCGAATGCCTTGGCGACGCCATAGAAGTACATCGAGTTGAACGGATCCAGGTCGGTCGCGGCGAGGCAGTAGTCGATCATCCGATCGGGATCGTAGTGCCGGGTCGAGAAGTATCCGCCGCACATCAGGGCGTAGTAGTACGCGCGGCAGTTCGTATTTTCGTCGCTCGCGGGCAGCGCCGCGAGCGGTCCGTCGAGCAGCTCGACCGCTTCCTCCAAATCGCCGTTCTCGATCCGAACACGCGTCAGGGCGTACAGCGCTTCGATCCGGCCCGACTCGCTGGACCCTTCACGAGACGCGGACTCGGCCGAGGCGATCGCCGCGCCGAGATTTCCGGCTCGAAATTCCGACCAGTAGCGGCGCACGGCGTCATCCGAGGCCAACGCGCGATCGAGTTCCTGATGATAGATACACGCTTCGTGGCGCATGTATCCGGGATAAACCGTCTGCAACACCCGGTGCCTCGACTCGTTCAGCCGGATGGCCCGCAATACCTTGAAAATGCGGAGGTGCGAGAACGAGCTCTTCATCACCGTCCACGCGTTCGCGTCGGCCCAGAGCTCGTAGTCGATGGGGTTGAAGCGGTTGGCCGACCCCACGAGCAGGATGATCGCGTCCGGGCGGTATTCCCGGATCCACGATGCGAGGTGGTTTTTCACGACGCCCGTGGTCGCCTCGCAAATGCCCTTGTTGTAAACGCGCACGTCCACGTTCGGCCACAACGCGGCCAGCCGGGACTGCAACAGCACGGGATAGGTCTGCGTCTTCTCGACCTTTGAACCGACCGTGAACGAGTCGCCCACGCACAGAATGGTTCGCGTCGGGCGCTCCGGTGTACCCGGGGGTGCGCGTTCTTCGCCTCGACCGTCGTCGTAAGGACCGCCGAGCGGGATGGCATCGTAGATATGGTTGTAGACGTAGAGATATCCGGCGAACCGCAGCCCGAGTTCGGCGAAAACCAGAAACAGAAACAGGCTGACGAACGAGATGAGGAGCTTGAACCGTAGGGGAATCGCCCGGGCGCGGCGACGCAGCAATCGGTGACGCTCGGATCGGCTTTCGCGGGAATTCACGTCGTTCAACCGCTTTTCGCTCCTGTTTCGTCGATTCGGGAAAAGCGTACGGGAGCCGAGTGACGCGTGTCAACGAACGACCCATCCTCGAGCGTCGGGATGTGACCACGGTGTTCCACGCCCGTTTTCTCCGACTGGAATGCCGGTTATCGTGTCGCCATGACACGAGATCGAGACTCCACGGCTCCCCGGCGTCGCCGTGTTCCCGCCGTTCGGACCTATTATGACGCGCGCGACCTCCGCGAGGCGTATCGCGCGGTGATGAGTACGGATTTCCGGCGCGGCGACGATGTCGCGACGTTCGAAGCGGCGTTTCGCGATTTCCTGGGCGCGGAGAGCGCGGCGACGTTTCCCAGCGCCCGCGTTGCGTTCTATTACGCCCTGCGGGCGCTCGATCTTCCGCCGGGTTCCACCGTTCTGATGACTCCGATTGCGATTCCCGATTTCGTCAGCATCATCCGTTGCGCCGGTCTCGTCCCGCGGTTCGTCGACATGGACGCCGAATCGCTCGGATACGGCACCGAAGCGCTCGCGAAAGCCATGGATGCATCCGTCCGCGTGGTTCTGGTCACGTACCTTTACGGAATCGTGCCCTACAATATCGAAGACGTCATTGGAGTTGCGCGCGCCGGGGGCGCCGTGGTGATCGAGGACATCTCCCAGTGCCTCGGCGCAAAGCTGGGCGAAAGACGAATCGGGATGTTGGGCGACGCGGTGGTGTACAGCTTGAGTTCGTTCAAGACATGCAGCTCGCTCTACGGCGGCGTGCTGGCGTCGGGCAACCGGAGCCTCGTGGAACGCGCTCGCGAAACGGCGGCGTCCGAGCTGCACGCCCCCCGGCGGGCGCCGTTCCTGTGGATTCTGCTCAAGATCGTGATCCATCGCGTCATGACGAGCGAACCCTGGTTCTCCACCTTCACATTTCGGTTATTCAGTTTCATTCGCCGCCTCAGCCCCGGCGCGTACGAGCGGTTTCTCACCGGCAATATCAGTCGCATTCTCGGTTTCGAAAAAACGGCGCTCTTCATGCGAATGCGCAACGAGCTGCTCTTTTGGTACACCGACTTTCAGGCCCGGATCGCGCTTCGCCAACTGAAACGCGTCGAAGACGTCAACGAGGAGCTGCGTCGACAGGCCGAGGGTCTGCTTGAGATCGACGGCATCCCGACCCGAACGCCGCGAACGCACCCCGATGCGCAAAACGTCTTCTGGAGATTTCCGATTCGTGTCGGCGACCTGGTTCGGGCGAAATCCGAATTTGCCCGACACGGCGTCGAGGTTTCGAAAAACGCCCTTACCGTGTGCAGCGACGTGGGCGCCTTTGTGTCGTTCGGGAGCGGCGCCTACCCGGAAACGCGGCTGGTGGACTCCGATCACGCCCTCATCCCGATTCACGCGCACCTCGACGCCGAAGCCCGCCGGGTCGTTCGCGAAGCCGTCAGGTTGGCGACCAATGCGCGTTAAGGCGTATTGGCGCGAGATTTTTTCGCCACGCGAGTTGGGACGCCGAACGGTGGACCTCGGCCGCGTGCTGACCGCGCGGTTCGCGGATCGTCGCTATCCGCTCTACGTTCAGTTTCTCATGACCGAGAGATGCGCGCTCCGGTGCGCGTACTGCGAGGTCCCGGGCATGGCGGCGGACGAAATGCCCACCGAAGAAATTCTTGCCATGATGGACGAACTGTGTCGGGCCGGCATGCGCAAGTTGACGCTCACGGGCGGCGACCCCCTGTTCCGCAAGGACCTCCCGCGGATCGTCAACTTCGTCCGCGACCGGGGCGTGTTCTGCAATATCATCACGACCGGTCATCTTCTGCCGCGCCGAATCGACGAGATCCGTCGCCTCAATCTGATCGTCATCAGCATCGATGGACCGAGGGACGCGCACGACCGCCTTCGCGGCGACGGCTCGTACGACGCGGCCATCGCGGGCATCGAGGCGTGCGTGAATGGGGGCGTGCCCGTCACGACCAACACCGTTGTCACGCGGCTCAACATGGACCGTCTCGACATGGTCCTCGATCTCGCGGAGCAATACCGGAGCGCCGCGATGTTTTCGCCGATGGAAATCTATCACGCGAACATCGACAGTCCGGAGAATCGCTCGCTCGAACTCGACGCCGGCGAAATCGATCGCCTCGTGGAGTTTCTTCTCGCCGCGAAGTCCCGTGGCCGACCGGTGGGCCACACACGCCACGCACTGAAAATGTGGCGAATGAAACCGACCATGACGCATTGTCGCTGGGCGGGGCGTCTGTTCTGTTCCATCCTTCCGTCGGGGCGGGTCGCCTCGTGCAATCCGCTGATGGGCGCGGGATTTTCGTGGCAGGACGGTCGCGAACTCGGCTACGTCCACGCGATGAATCGCATGCCGGACTTTCACTGCAACGGGTGCTATACGGGTTTTCCGGAAATCGACCATATGCTCTCCCTCGATCCGCGGGCGTGGTTTGACTGAAGACACCCGGCACATCGCGAACTCGGCGACGAACGAAGAAGGCCCGGCCCGCAGGAGTCGATTTTCTTCGCTCCCGCTTCGGGTTGCCGCGCGCATCGTGCCGATTTTGGTCACGTTTGCGCTTCTGTATGTGCTGCTGCGTAACGTCGATTCCGTCGCGCTCGCCAGTTCCATCCGCTCCGCTGTTCGCTCCCCGTGGTGTTGGGTCGCCCTGGCGTTGTCCATCACATCTCACATCGGGCTCTCCGCGATGAAGTGGGGGGAGATTCTCTCCGGCCTCGGCGCTCGCCAACCGCTGTCGCTGCTGGTGTATCTCGAGTCAGCCACCGACATCCTCATCCGCGTGGTCCCGCTGCGTGCTGGGGAGTTGTTGAAGATCTGGCATCTGGCGTCGAGGCGCGGCGTTCCGGCTTTCATCACGACCTCGTCCATCGCCTTGGACGCGGCCACCAATCTGGGAGCGCTCATCGTCCTGGCCGCGTCGGGGTTCGTCGCACAGCGCGGCGAATCCACAATTATGGGGATCGGAGTCGCGCTCGCGCTGTCGGCGTGCGCCGTGGTGTCCGCCCGCGCGATCCTGCGCGGCGTGGCGAAGCTCTTCGCCCCACGGGAGACGCCCGCGGAGGGATTTCGGGCAAAGTGTTCGGAGTACATCGTTCGGGCGTCCGGCTTTCCCGTGGTGTCGATGGCGAGAACCGGCATCCTGTCCGTCGTGATCGAGTTCTCCGAGATCGCGGTCGTCGCGATGCTCTGTCGGGCGACCGCTGTCGACGTGCCGTTCACGACGCTGTTCGCGCTCTGGCCGATCGCGTCGATTCTCGGCGGACTTCCGATCTCGGTCGGCGGCGCCGGAGTTCGCGATGGCGCGTTTTTGGCGTTACTTCTGCCGATGGGCACGGCCACTTACGAGCAGGCATTGGCCGTGGGTCTCACATTCATGCTCGTCGGAGTCCTGATTCCGTGCCTTGTGGGATTCCCGTTCACAGCTCAATTGATCTCGACGATGACGACGCCGATAAGGCGACTCGATCGCTGACCGGGGGTATGAAGTCATCCCTGAATTATCCCGTTTACGCGACGGCTGATGCGAACGATCGCGTTCGCGGGACGTGAATCGCAGTTTTCAGATCGCGAATCAGCGAAAACAGGCGCTCGGGCACTAGGATAAATATGCGGACCCTGATGGCCCGGAGCAGTTTCGCCAGAACCTGCCCTGAGCCTGCCGAAGGGTTGAACCCGCAGGCCGCGATCGTCGCGTTGATCGCGTCGCCGTCCGACCCCTTGAGGTGGCAGCGGATCATCCGGTGATCGTGTTTCGTATGCCCGATGACCGGCTCGATCGCGGCCCGGCGTCGCCTGCGTCGCCGTTCCGCCCGC
>JADLEX010000111.1 GCA_020845895.1 Deltaproteobacteria bacterium
AGCCGCCGCGACAGAGTTCCAGGCGTCACCATCCGGGTCCGACCAGAGTTTCCATACCCGCCCTGAGAGCAGCCGCCGCGACTCGCGCCGCGTCGTATCGTGGAGATCATGGCGAAAGTTTCCATACCCGCCCTGAGAGCAGCCGCCGCGACAGCGGGGGTGCCTTCCTCACCCTCGCCTACGCGTTTCCATACCCGCCCTGAGAGCAGCCGCCGCGACACCATTCGGGTCGCCGGCCACCCGAAGACCGTCAGTTTCCATACCCGCCCTGAGAGCAGCCGCCGCGACCGCCGGGCTGTAACAGGGCAGAATCACAGGGGAATTCAGGCGGGTCTGACGAACCCCCCTTTCGGGGCCGCGACGGCCGCTCCCAGAACAGAAAATAACCTGGGAAAAACCTGCGGGTTCAATTTCAAGTGCCTGTTTTCAAAGAGCTTTCTTCATCTGACGAACCTCCAGACGTGCAATTCGTCGGTTTTTAAGGCCAATGCCCTGAAATCACGCGCCTTTTTTCGACGGGTTGTGAATTTCATCACATTTGCCTTCGAGGTTCGTCAGGTGCCTCCAACGGTTCGGAGTCTTCCAAAAACTCGTGCTCTACTTGGCCTTCATACCGAGCAGCCCGCGCCGATCTTACAAAAAATTTTCAAAAAATGATCGCGGCCTCCGAAACGCCCGGAGGATCGACGCCATAGTACCGACATTCTTGCCGGCAATCGGCGCACACCCGGTACACGCAGACCTGATCGTCCGGCGTCAGCAGAAACGACAGGTCGAGCAGCGCCTGACGCAGGCCGGACTGCGTCGCCCAGACCTCGCAGATGCCGGGACGCAAAACGCGCCCCTGAAACCGGGCCCAGTCTCGAACCCGGGCGCGCGCTCACGTTTCTTGTGTGCCGGCCTCCCGACGGTCGAGGTGCGTCTTCAGCAGATCGCACACGACGCTGATGATGACGAAATCGTCGTGGTAGCCGGTGAATGGCTGAAAGTCGGGCGTCAGATCGGCGGAATCGAGGAAGTAGCACAGGGCGAACGCCGCCAGACTGCGGGGAAGCGGTTCGAGCGAGTTGCGAAACGCCTCGTCGAGATACATCTGGGCGATCCGCCGGACGTTGTCGAGCAACTGCTCCTGGTAGTGAAAGAGCCGTCCCGTTTCGCGGATCGACCGGACCTTGTCGAGCAGCCGCTCCTCGAGATTCGCCAGCGTGTCGGGGTCGCAGTGGCCGGCCTTGGTCAGAATCCAGTCGAATTCCTCGTCGGTGATGGGGATCTGGATCAGGTGCCTGGTCATGCGCGAGCCTCCTTCGATACGCAATCAGGTGATGGGAATCGGTCGATAGGTTTCGGGATCGGTGCCGGGCGGAATCTCGCCGACGCGGCCGTCGGACGTGGTTTCGCAGAAGTAGTAGCGAAAGCCGTCGATGACGAAATAGTTTCCGCCGGCGAGTTTCAGGTTGGGTCCGCCGACGGCGACCGCGGCATGGCCCTCGACGTTGCTGAGCAGCAGATACGCGGTCAGCTTCATCGCGGGGTCGGGCGTGGCGCGAAAGACGGCGCGGTAGATCGCGCAAAGGAGCAGGGCTTTGTCCTCGCAGTCGCCGCAGCCGTCCCACAGCGTCTCGACGGGGTAGCGCCAGTACTCTTCCTTGCCCTTGGACTGCGCGTCGGTCTGGTAGGGGATACTCTGAGCGAGCGCGAGGGCGTTGCAGAGTTGGTCGTAGATGGTCAGGCGCTCGGCCTCGGCCATGCCGATCAGGTGATCGGCGATGCGCACGACCTCCCGTCCGGTCAGGCGATTCGCCATGTCGTCGACGAGGCGCTCGATCGGGAGCGTCCCGGTGCCCAGGATCGTCGGGTTGATCGCCGCTGCGAAGAACCAGTCGGCTTCGAGAATCGGCAGTTTGGGGATTTCCCCCTGAATCGTCCGCCCGTCTTCGGTCTCGAAGGTCCATGCGAGACGCACGCACTTTTCGCGCGCTTCGGTGTTCGGTTCGAGTTCGGGAATCTTGTCGGGCATGGTGTAGGGGTTGCGTGGAATCGGCCACGAGTTTTTTCGCCCGACGACAAACAGGCTGATCTGCGCGGCCAAAATCGCCACGAAGAGCGGAACGAGCGCCCAGATCTTGGAAATCAGAATGTAGATCAAGCCCAGCAGGGCGAAGGCTGTCAGGGCGATGTTCGCATGGGCGAGGCCGACGGAACACTCGGCGTGGGCGATGTGCTGCAACCAGCGGTTCCGGTCGTGCTCACCGGACCTGTTGTCGACGAAGTCGAGCGCCTTCGCGACGACCACCAAGAAGGCGAAAAATGCCAGCATATAAATCTGGTAGCTCGCCTCGAAACCGAGCGGCTCATAGGCGGGGATCCAAAACCGTGCGACATACCAGCCGGGCAAAACATAGCCGATCAGAATGAACGCGACGGTCGCGGCGGGGATGCCCGTGGCCTGCAACAGAATCGGCGCGGTCGGGGGCACGGTCGTTTCGTCATTTGCCGGCGATCGGAGCACCATGGATGTGTTTCCGTTCCTTTCCGTCGGTCAGAATTCCGGACCCTGGGCGGACGCGACGACCGGGACCTCGGGCGGCTCGGACCACGCGATGGACAACGTCGGCAGATCGGTCGTCGCGAGGGGACCGTCGTACGCGAACGCCATAAATCCCTTCCCGCCCATCCACGGGCGCGGCCATTCGGTTCCGGCGGCGGCGCGAAATTCGGCACATCGCGGGCCGGACCCGTCGGGCGCGACGACCGACCAGAACGAAACGTCGGAGGACGCACCGGCGATTTCGGGCAGGTGGAAGTACGGCGCCGCCGCGCTCCGCATTTCGCCCGCGATCTCGGCGATGGCGCCGGTGTCGAAAAAGCGTTCGGCCAGATCGTCGAGGCAGATCCGCGACAAATAGGCGTAACCCATCGTGTCGAGCCACTGCGCCGCGCCGCCGCCGACCTCGCCCTCGCTCGCGGGCTTGTCGTCGAGCCAGTTCCGCCACGGGTCCGCCACGATACGTCGCTGGAGCAGCCCGGCCACGATTTCGTTCAGCGGACGTTCCGGATGAAAGACATCCGGCCGGTCCTGCCAGGGGAGGTTTCGCATGGCCGCATCGTCCAGAAGCGGCCTGTTCCAGACGGACTCCGGCAATTCGCCACGATACCCGGTCGCCGCCAGGGGAGCGGCCTCGGCGGCGATGCGATCCGCGAGATGGCGCAGTCCGCGCTGAAGATTGCGCGCGTCCGATGCGGACTCCTCGCCGGGAACGTCGCTTCCGACGTGGCTTATAACCCCCGAGTAGAACGCGTGCATCTGACTTTTCAGGAACTTTGCCAGCAACGCGCGCCCGTACTTGGCCAGCGCGATGTACAGCGTGTCGAGTGCCCGCTCGCGCGCGGCCTTTCGCCGGCGCTGCGCGTGGCGCGTCCAAAGCAGGGACAACGCCATGAGGAGATACGCGAGAATGAGCCCCGCAACGGGAGACCGGGGGCGGCTCATGGCATCGAGCCCGTGCTGCAACGCGACCGCGGCGACCGCGCCGACCGCGGCGCCCGCGAGGATCGCCCGCAACCAAACGGCGGGATTCGTCGGCCGGTGCGCGAGCAAATGGCGCAGCCGATCGGCATAGGTTTCGGGATCGGGCGCGGACTCGGGAACCCAGTTGCCCGGGTCGTCCGCATCCCGAAACAGCTCGGAAATCGCCGCGCCGAATTCGCCCGTTCTCATCGTCGCCGACGCGAACGCCTGATCCACGCACGAATCGACCGCGTCGTCTTCGCGCGCGAGTCGGTGCCGCCACGCGGCGAGCCGCGAGCGGGTTTGCAGAATCCGCGTGTCGCGCCCGTCGGCGAGATAGCGCTCGACCTGATCGCCCAGCGCGCGCCGAACGCGCGGTTCGAGCACCCCACGCAGGTTGGCGACGGAAACGGCGGCAAGATAGATCGAGTGCGTCAGACGCTCCTGCCCCTCCTTCATGACCAGGTCGGGGATCGGCCACGCGAGGTTCGGGCGGTCGGTTTCAGTGTGGATGCCTTCGACGCGGAAGTCGGCGCTCAGGACGGTCCTCAGGTCGTCGAACGCCGGATCGGCGACGGCCCGCTCGACCTGCGTGGGATGCACGAAGAGATCGAAAACGTCCCCGACGAGGATTCCGTTCCGGATGGTCGACGGACGCACTCCCGATGCCAGAAACGCCTCGGATTCCTCCGGCGGCGGCTTTTCGGTCGCGGGACCCACGTAGGCGTTCAGGAGATCGGCGGCCTTGCGGCGAGCGAGAAATCGCCGGGCGGCCTCGGGCTCCCAGTTGCGCCGCGCAAAACCGACGCTTCCGACGGGCCTGGGTTCACCGGCCGCTTGGCGGTCGTCGAGGCCGAGACCGAGTTCGGTGGACGACCAAGTGGCGAGGAATTCGGCGGTCCACGCGTCGGCCTGGGCGGGATCCTTCACCACGCAACCGCCGGGCCGCTGCGGCGTGCTGTTCGATGGTCCCTGTATCCACACGCGACGGAGGGCGAGGCCACCGGAGCTGCGCGCGAGTCGCTCGTCCAGCAACGACAACCATCGCGTCTGGCGATCGCGGTCGCCGAGCGCGGACGACTGCAACGGCAATCGGATCAGCAGGTCCGCGTGGCGGTTCGCGAGAACGGGATAAGCCGCGTAACTGGCCGCGACGACCTCGTCGAAGGCGTTCAGAATCGTCCGCGTTCCGTCGATCAATTCGCCGAAACGGGCGAGATCTCCGCCGATGCCGTCCCAGACGAAGAGGATCGACAACCCGGGCGACGGGCGATTCGGCGCATCGGTCTTCAACGCCGACAGCGCCTCCCGCAGATCCGATCCCAGCGCGGCCGCGTCGCCGATCGAATCCGGCGCCGAGCAACGAAACTCCGTGGGCAGGTCCCAACCCTCCGCGCCGAGGCGTCCCGCGACCGCGTCGGGAGCCGGAGCCCACGAGATCTCGGAGGCGCCGGACAGCGTCCCCTCCGCTTCCTTGGCGGAACCTGGCGGGCTCATCCAAATGACGTAACACGGGCGAAACGGCATTCGCGGGTCGTCTCCCGGCTCAGAAGGCCATCGGTGTCGGATCGGGGTTGGGAATGATCTGATTCATCAGGTTGATCGCCCGACCGAGGAAATCCAGATTGGCCTTGTCGATCTCCCTTTCTTTCCGGAACTCGCGAAGACCGATCGGCGGCCCGGCTTCGATCTTCGACAGCAGCATCTCGTACTGCGTCGTGCAGATTTCGATCATGGCGGCTGCGGCCTCGCGCAGGATCGACTGGCCCTCCTCCGACGACACGAGCTTGCTCGCGAATTCGGCGTGCTGGTCGAACAGCGAGGTCGTCTTGCGATATTGCCAAACCGCATTGTCGATCAGTCCCCGATCGATCGCCGGGTCCGAAATCGGGATCACGCGACCCGGCGCGAGGCGGACGACGAAATCCTCTCCCCGGGAGACTTCCCAGAGGAGTCCGTACGTCCTCATTCCTCCGTTCGCGGCTCTCTCGCGGAAGATGAATCCCGGCTTCCAGTTCGGGTCCATCGCGCGTTTCGTTCGAAGCGGCATGCTGTCGAATTCCAGGAACGTACCAAGCCGAGCGGCATTGGCCTTGTCGGCGTCGAGCCATTTGCTCAGTGCGTACATCTTCAGGAAAACGTCCAGCGGATCGGCGGTGGATGCGCCCCACCGATCGTCGATTTCGAGTTGACCGAGATTGAACCGGTGGACGATGTGCGGAAAGTTGTTGGGCTCGCGTTGCGCGTAGGCACTTTCCTGCGCGGCCAGCGTTTTGGAAACCCAGATCGGAAGAATCCCCATCGCGCGCAGTACGATCAGGCGATCCGGCGGCGTGGCGAAGACGCGCCCGCCGTCCGGGGCGAATGCCTTCGACTTCTTCGCATCGGGCGTTCCGAAGAAATCGAGCGTCGCGACTTCCCGATTGTCCAGCTCGTTCGTAAACCGGGACTTGTCGATTCGAAATGCAACCTTCGAGCTGTCGTGCAGGAACTTTTTCAGCGCTTCGACGTCGGGTTCGGCCTTGAGCAGATCCAGAATGTTGACGCGAAGGCCGTCTTTTGTGCTCGTGCGCGCGAATCCGCGGAGCCGATCTTCCAGATGAGCAAGCTCCTGCGTTTCGTTGATGTGCGCGGACACCCGCCAACCGAGTTCGTCCTCGTTTTTCTCAAGAAGGGTCAGAACGGCCTTTGCGCGGTCCTGCGCGCGGCTCGCCGTGTTTCCGGACGCCAGGTAGGGGAAGAACGTCTCGAATCGCCGGAGGACGTCCGGATGTTCATCCCAATTCGGATTGTTGAAGTACGCGGGAAGGTATCGCGTGGTCGGCGAGCGTCCCGCGACCTCTTCGTTTTTGCGGGTCTCGATCTCCGGTCGAATCTCCCGCGCGCGGCGATCGAAGAACGTAATCGCGTCGCCAACGCGCGCGCGCGTTTCGTCGATCAGGCTCTTCTCCGGTCGGGTCCCGGGCACGAACTGCCCCCGGGCGGTGCTGAACTCGAACGGAACCGGATCGGAACCCCCAACCGCCCCGACCATTCGCGACAGAAGATCACACTTGAGTTCGAGGATGCGCGAATCCAGCGCGTTTTTTGCGTAGGCATCGACGCCGTTGATATAAGCCGTCAGCTTCGATCCCGCATCCTTCTTGAATTTCAGAATTTCATTGATGACCGGAGGATTGACGTCGCTTCCCCCGAACGCCTCCTCCACCGTGCGCGCGGCGGACTTGTCGAGTTCGATCTTTTCATCGTTCCAGGCTTCCAGAGCTTTCTCGAGCGTATTGTTGACGGACTCGAACACGGAATACAGCGCGCGCAGGCCAAAGCCGTTCATGAGCGAATTCACGCGCGAACGCAGAATCGACCCGAAGACCTCGAGCGAATCCGCGAGTGCGCCGTGGACCGCCTGGTCGATCCGCAGGATGCCTTCGCTCCGGGTCGTTTTCGCCGATGTGAGGGCGTCGTTGAGGCTCTCCACGGAGATCCTGTCCCGATCGGGTCGCTTTTTCCTGTCCGTGAACGCACCGAGCGGCGTAAGCGTTGCCAGTTGCTCCTCGACGATCTTTTCCAGCGCGATGTCGAGGGGTTTGAAGATGCGATCATGGACCTCGGCGACGATCGCCCTGGCGAACTCGCCCTTGGTCTCGCCGTCTTTCGGATACGACTCGCCGAGAATCAGCGCGTCGATACCCAGCTTTGTGGCCCGTCGTGTGAAGTAGTCCGCCACGAGATCCGTGGGATAGGCCAGTTCCGCGAACCCGATCGCTCCGTATCGCTTCGGACGCTGGTGTTCGCGGTCCAGCGCGGCCATCGCTTCGATGTTCGAAATCGTGCTCTTGATCCCGTTCAGAACGTTCTGCTCGAACTGCGACCAGGCGATCTGTCGAGCGGTGAAATCGAAGATATCCTGCGGTTTGGGAAACATCCCGACTCCGCCGGTTTCGACTTCCGCGTCGACCAAGAACGAGAAACGGACCGGAACCCCGATCATCTCCGGCAATCCGCCGCCGGCCGGGGAAGGGGTATGGCGGCTCTTCGTCACGTAATCGAACGCCATGGCGTTCATCGCGTCGGGTTTTTTTGTGATGTAGTCGAGTTCCCGGAAAAACCCGAACGCATTGGCACGCAGATAGTTCTCCAATCCTTTTGAATGTTCCTTCGCCGCGCGCACGAACGGTTCCGGAAGGGGGATATACGCCTCGATGGACAGGTCGCGCGTCTTTTCGCGCAGGATGCGCTGGAGCATGTAGACAATATCGAAAAACGTGCTGCTGCCGGAGCCGCCGCAGCAACTGGCGCAGATGAGAACGCGCAGGCCGCGCGTGTCGACCGCGCCCTCGGCGCCCAGGGCGAAACACGCGTCGATTTTTTTCTGGAGTATCGCTTCGACCGCATTGCGGTGCCAGTAAAGATAGAAACGGCCCAACGGGCGAGTTCGCGAAGCGCCATCGATGACGCGCCCTGGGCGCAGGTACGGCTGGAAGTCGTCGAACGGTGGCATCCACCGACTCAGATCTTCGACCATGGGATTTTGCGCGCCGACGATGTGTCGGTACGTCTCGAACGGATTCAGATCGGAGAACAGGAAAAACTCGGACCTCTCGTCGATCTGCGATCGGGTGATGGGATCCAGGGAGGCGTATTGATCCGCGTCGAAAACGAGATACTGGACCAGCCGGCGAATGTCGTCCCGGTCGCCGTACATCTCGTTCACGAGCTTCTTGACGCGCGCCAGGATCTGACCGCCCGCTCCGCCGAGCCCAATCATGAGCGTCGCGTGCGTGTTGAGTGCGAAATCCTGTTTCTTGTCCTGCCGTTCTGCGTCCTGCACCATCTTCGTTCTCCTATCGATTCCCAACGATTCGAATCTCCAGACCGTCGCTCCGCCGAAGGCTCGTCGGACCGTCCGCCGGCCAACGCGTTCCCGCCGCCGCGTTCTTTCCGTTCACGCGCAGGTCATGCGCGTCGACCGTCAACTCCACCCCGCCGCCACCTTTGATCCAGGGGCGGATTTGCAGCGTTCCCACCGTACGGGGAAGTAGCGGGTCACGGATATCGCCGTCCGACCCGCCGATCCGCAACGTCCCTCGGCGGCTGAGACGTCGTTCGACGGGGCGGGCCGCGCCCTCGGGCACGCGGACAAAGGTCACCGTCACGTCGATGGTCCGGGGAATCGACGCGAGACCCAGCCCCGCAGCCGCAAGAACGATCGCCGCCAGTGCCGCGATGTGCCACGGACCCCAGCGACCGACGCGATATCGCGCCTCGATCATTTCCTTCGATTCGGGCAGGTCGCGGATCTTTCGACTTCCGACGCCCGCGCTGTCGAACTCCGCCTCCGGTTCCCACACGGCGGGCGTCAACGTCGCGGCGGCGTTCCAGCGCGCGGTCATCTCGCGGCGCCAGCCGGATTCCTTCGCGATCGCCGCGCGGATCGGAACGGTGAGCGCCGTTTCCGCCCCCGGCTCCAGCACCACTGGCGGCAACGCGACGGGCTCGACCGCGGGCGCGTCGCCCTCGGCCGTCCACGAAAACGCCGGCGTGACTCGGATCGGCAGATTCGCGAAGCGCGAACGCAGCGTGACCGGCACTTCCCCCGCGCCGTCGCGCAGTTCAAAGGTTTCCGTCGGCCAAACGACGTCGACGCCGCCCGCCGCCGCTTCGCGATCGAGCAGTACCTCGACGCGCAGACGCAGGGCGTTCGCCATATTGTTTTCGAAATACCCGTTCAAGCTGGCGGGATCGGCGAACGTCAGAAACTGGAGATGGTCGAAGGTCTTTCCCAGCTCGCCCGCGTCGGTGACGTCGTACAGCCCGAACAGATAGGCCGAAAGCCGATGGCTGTCCGACGCCCACAGGTGCCGCCAGTCCTCGATATCCTGCTGCCATAGGGGCGAAGCGCTGCTCGCGTAACCGCCGTCCGAGGGACCGGGCTCGTGCGTTCCGTCGGTAAGGAAGTATAGAAACTGGATCTCGTTGTGCGTCGGGCGCGCCGCGACGGCCTTGGCCGCCGACTGCGCGATGCCCAGATTCGTCATGTTTTTCGGGTCGACGCGCAGCCGCTCTCGCACGGCCGCGATCAGCCGCCCGGTCGATTCCGCGCCGGTCCAGTTCGCGACGAGGAGCGACGGATCGCTCACGGAGTCGTGCCGAAATCCGATCACCTCGACGTAATCGCCGGGCGGAATCGCGTTCAGAAGCGACGGCAACGCACGTAGCACCGAGTCGAACCGTGTCGGACCTACGGAAGCCCTCTTCTTGGATCCCTTCACGCACTCCCAGAGCATTGATCCCGACAGGTCGATCACCACGATGTGGTCCGCATGAAAGCGATCGGCCCCGAGACGCCCGGCGAGATTCGCGAGTGCGGGGTCTTCGGCAAACGCGTTCGGCGAATCGAGCGCGAACAACGCGATCACCAACGCGGCGATCCATCGCCGCGCGCGCGGGCGACGCCCGTTTTCCAACTTGATGTGCTCGCTCACGTCGATCACAACCCCGCTTTCAGGCGTTTTTCCGTGGATTCGATGGTGATCTCAATTTCATAGATTCGCTGCGCCGACTTGCGTACATCGGATCTCTCAAAAAACGTGCGGCCCTCCGGTAGTATCGTCAATGGAAGTTCCCCGCGCCCAACCGCCGAGACGTTCTTCTCAAATATTGCACGGTCCGCGTTTTCGAGCATGCCCTCGGCCATGTCCTCGATATCGCCCGACAGCGGCGGCACGGGTCCCGGCACCGCAGCGGGACCGGGCTCCGGAATGCCCCGGAACTGTCGGTACAGTGTATCGAGTTTTTCGCGACGCTCGGCACGCAGCCGAACGACCTGCTCCTCCGGCGATTCCCAGAATCGGCATCCGGAAAGGACGCCCGACACCATAAGTACAAATCCCAAGGCGCAAACGATCGATCGCAGGTTTCTCGGGACCACGGTTGGCCCTCCCCCTCGTTACGATCATTTCATACGGATGCGAGAGTGCCGACCTTACAGAAAATTTTTCGAAATCGAAACACCCGTCCCCGAAAAAGGGGTCGCCTTCCAGGGAGTCTCGTCCACTGATCGCGAAGCGCGGTCCGACGTCCTAAGACGCGTCGCTCCCTTCGTCCTTATCTTCTGGCTCCGAGGGGACAGGCGGGAGGTCCGCCGCCAACTCCGCGGCCAGAAGTTCTTCGGCAAGCTTGGTCGGGTTCGGAAGCGGGGCATGAGGCCGGCTGAGCGCTCCCACCGAACGCAATCCGCGGCTCCGCGGTCGAAACGTGACTTCGGTCTCGTCCTCGGACGGGGACGGGACATCGGGCTTCTTTCTCGGGCGCCCTTCGACGACCGCGGTCTAGTTCTCGCGGATTTCGATCTCGACGTCATCCCGGGCGCGCCCGTACTTCATTCGGGAATATGCGCGCAAAGACATCGCCGGATCGTCTGCTTCGCTCTGGGGCGGCGTAGGCAGATCCAGGCTGAACGGCGCGTGTCCCAGGGTCCCCGAGCCCCGCACATAAGCGCGGAAATTGGACAGCGAAGTCAGATCCCGATGCGAGAAGTGCGGCCGAAAGATCGGCTCCAGCAACTCGGCATCCTGAGGTCCGAGCCGCAGGGTCACGACCGTACCGACGTTTCCGAGGATGGCGTTCAGGACGCGCGGCGGGAGCTGATTCGCGAATTGGTGCGCCATCGTCAGCGCAAGCCCGAATTTTCGGGCTTCCGCCAGCAGCTCCGCGAAGCGGTCATCGGCGAAAAGCTGAAACTCGTCCGCGTAAAGATAAAACGGCGACTGCCCGGATTCGGCGCCGCGCGACATGACGGCGTGGCGAATTCGCGACATGAACTGCCCCGCCAGCAGGCCCGCCGCCAGATCGCCGAAACGCCCCTTCGCAAGGTCGAACAGAAGCACCTTGCGTCTTCGAATGATCGACGCGATATCGAGCATGGAGTCCTGACACACCATGTTCCGAAGGGATTCGTCCGAGACGAATCGCACGAACTTCGACGTAATGTACGTCGCCATGTTGTCGATGCTCGCGTCCGACGTTCGCGACGCCAATTCGATCTCACGCAGAAAGTCGTCGATGATGGGGTCCTTCCCGCGCACTTCGTTCGCCTTGCGCTTGCGGAGTTCCGCATTGGTATAAAGCGCGCGAAACATCATCAGTGTCGGCGAAATTCGCGGACCGGGCTGTTCGTGGCCCATCAGCAGCGTCAACATGCCGCGAAAATGCGACTCAAAAATCGGACCGCCCGTAACTTTCAAATCGTAGAGCAGGTCGATCGTGTGATAGAGATCGTCGATCACCATGTCCCGCGCGCGCCGATACCGCATTGGCTCGGGTTCGTCGATCTTCAGAAAATTCAAGCCGACGGGCCGTTCGTGATCCGAGGGATCGACGATCACCAGATCGTGCCTGCGTTCTTCCGGATAGTTTCGCAGGATCTCCTCGATCAGCGCGCCGTGCGGATCCAGCACCGCCACTCCGCGCCCAAGTCGGATGTCCTCGAGAATCATTCGCAGCATCAGCGTCGATTTACCCGTACCGGTCTGGCCGATGATGTAGGTGTGGCGAAACCGCGACTCCCGGTCCATTGCAACGCCCACCTGGCGACCGCGGTGCAGATTCGATCCGAGCGTCACGTCGTTGCCCGCGCGCCCGAGCAGTGGGCTCGTCCGCGAGCGGTTCAGCATCAATCCCGGGCTGTCGGCCTCGGTCGGCATGGGCGTCCGCAGCACGGCGCACGCCTCGCGCACGCCGAACATCGTCTGGGCATCCGCCGGCATGTCGTCCAGCACATCGCGGGACGCGGCGGTCTTCACCACGCACCCGCCGGCGAACAGGGACAGATGTTCGCGCCCGTCCCACCGCGACGCGTCGTCGATCGCGATCCGTGCCGCGGAGATCATCGCGGGCTCGGGAGCGTGGCGACCGGTCAGGAACACGCGGATTCCCAGCGTTCCCCCCGCGAGTTCCGACACGCGTCGCAGCGTCTGTTCCCGCACGGCCGCCGCCGCGGACGGCAGCCACGTTTCCGCGTCGCGGTGCCGGTGCGTCTCGACGGACGCGCCCATCACGCGCTCCGCCTCGGCGAGATCGGCATGCGCGCGCTCCAGAATCTCCGTCGGTGTGCGCGGCCACGTGCGGACGTGGACGACGAAATGACTCGGGATCGCCAGCAGCACGTCGATCAGTCGCTGCCACGTGTCGTCGCTGGGAATCCACGGAAACAGATGGGAGACCGAGAGCGTGTGGCCGCGTGTCGACGACGCCTCGCTCGAGTCCTTCCGTCGAAGCCCCGTCCACGGCACGGGCGAATGCCCCACGCGCAAAAATTCCCGCCGCCGCCGCAGCTCGCGCACCGAGGGCGCTTCCAGACACGACACGAGCGATTCGATCGCGTCCGCGTCCGTCATCTCGTGCAGCTCCGCATAGTCCAATGTGGACGACAGCAACAGGCCCAGCGCCCGACCGCACGCGCCCGCCGCGCGTCGCGCCGCCGCGACCGTGCGCCCACGCCCCACCGGCAGATACGCGAAGTCGAATCGCTCGTTCGTGACGTCCATTTCGCCGCCCGCGTGGCCCGACGCGACGACGTAAAACTCCAGCGGCGTCGGCAGCGCCGTCAGCGCAGCCGCCAGATCCGTCCACCGGGCGTGGCACAACTCCGCCACCCGGCGCGAGCCTGCCGGATCGTGCTCGACGCCCGCAAGATGGAGGAAAAGTTCTTTCGAAAGGACGCGGGAAAGACGAATCGCACCATACGCGCGGTGCTCGTTTTCCGACGTCGAGCGGGCAACAACCATCACGCACCCCGTATCGACCGATGAATTTCGCGAGGGGATAACCGTCTCGATTCAAGGCCGAATTTCGCTCGTGTCAAGTCATGCCGCACGCGCTTGTCCGCCGTTCGTCGATATGACACGATGACCACAATTCACCATCCGTCTCTCGACATCGAAGCGTCCACAAAGACGGCGGCGTGCATGACCGAAAAGTTGCATCTCATCTCTCTCGACCTGCGTTTCACGCGCGACGTGCAGTTTCACGCGCTGCATCAGCTCGCCGTGTGCGGATGGCTCCTCGACCGCATCGACCGCCACCCCACCCCGCCCGGCATCGCGCTGTACGCGCCCGAAAGCGGACGCGTGCGTTACCGTCGCGGAGATCCCTATCGCGTGGCCTTCGCGCTCGCGGAGGGCGGCGAATTCGGCCCGCACCGGCTCGCTGAGTGCCTGGCCAAGCCGCCGCGCCGCGAATACGGAAAGATGCCCGGCGCTCCGTTCGGAAACACCTACACCATCGAGCGCGTCACCGATCTGCTCACGAATCGCCCGTTGTCGATTCGGCCTTCGGCGCTCTCGTCCGAATCTCTGCGCGAATGGGTCGAACGCCTCGCCGCCGAAACCGAGATCGTTTTGCGCTTCATCTCGCCGCTGTGCATTCTGCGCACGCCGGTCACGCGAAAGAGCCACATCCTCGACGAGCACGTCTTCGAACCCGGGCGCGTTCTCGCGGCCGTCGCCGAGTCGATGGCCGAGTGGATGCCCCATCTCGCCCTCCCGCCGATCCTGCGCGACCGCGCCGGCGTGCCGTGGCCCGATCGCGATGTGCGCGTCGTCGCCAATCGTCTCGTTCGCGCCGACACCGCGTATCCCAATAATGCGATTATGGGTTCGGCCGGGCGCGTGACGCTGCACTTCGAGGGCGGCGTCGGCGACTGGGCCGAATCGCTGCTGCTCGCCGGTTTCGTCGGCGTGGGAAAAGCCCGCGCAATGGGACAGGGCCGTTTTGTCGTGGAGGGATTCCAACCCGTTCCGGCTTGGCCGCCGCCGGCCGCTCGTTCGATTCTCGATCGCGCCGCCGAACCGGAAAACCTGAAAGCGGCGATCGAGGCGATGCGCGACGCGGGTCGTGCGCCCGGCGTGGACGGCATCGACCTCGACCGCTTCATCGACGATGCCCCCGCGAATCTCGCTCCCTCCGTGACCGCGCTGCGGCTCGGACCCGGTGCGGATCCCCTGCGCGGCGTGCTGATCGAAAGCGTCGCGAAGGACACCGGCCGACGCAAATGGCGCGGCCTCGCCGTGCCCACGCTGCGCGACCGCTTCATGCAGCGCGCCGTATACCAAGTGCTCGAACCCGTCGTCGAATCGTTCCTCGAAGACTCCAGCTTCGCCTATCGCCGCGGACTCTCGCACCGCACCGCCGTGCGAGGCGTCGACCGCGCCCGCAAGGAAGGCTACACGCACGTCCTCGACGCCGACATTCGCGCGTTCTTCGACCGCGTGGATTGGGGAAAACTTCAGGACCGCCTCGAAGTGCTCTTCGGTTCCGACCCCGTCGTCGCCGCGCTGATGGAATGGATGCGCGCGCCGGTCGAGTTCGAAGGCCGCACCGTCCTTCGAGATCGCGGCCTGCCCCAGGGCGCCGTCGTGTCGCCGCTGCTCGCCAACCTCTATCTCGATCAATTCGACGAGGCCATCGCCGAGGCCGGGCTGCGCATGGTGCGTTACGCCGACGACTTCGTCATCGTGGCGAAAAATCCCAAAGACATCGAGCGCGCCCGCGAAATCGTCGAAGCCGAACTCGCGAAGCTCGGCCTCGAACTCAACCTCGACAAGACCGCGGCCACCACCTTCGATCAGGGCTTCACGTTTCTCGGCGCGCTGTTTTGCCGGTCGATGGTGATGCAGCGTTCGCCCGGCCAAAAAGTCGAAACCGCGTGGGATCGCCGCCCGGGTCCGCCGGCGGATGGCGAAGCGCCCGCCGTGGCCGAGGGTTGGCTCGCGACGTTTCTGTCCGATGCCCCCACGCTGGAGCCCGTGCCCGAGGAGCGATTCGAGCCGCCGGTCACGAGACCCGGGCCCGAGGCTCGCCCGCTGATCGTGCTCGCACGCGACGCGAAACTCGTCGCGAGGCGAAACGGCCTGCTGCTCACCAAAGACGGCGGCCCCGGCCGCCTCGTGCCCTGGCGCGAAATCTCCGAGATCGTCCTCATCGGCGGGCGCTATCTGCCCGCGCCGCTCATTCAGCGCACGATGCACAAGCGCATCCCCATCGCGATGCACAAGGCGAACGGCGATCCCATGGGCCTGATTCTGCCCGACCGCGTCGCCTCGCCGTCGCCCGTCGCACGCCGCCAGTGGGAGTGGGGCCGCGACGCCACGCGCCCGATGGCCGTCGCCCGCGAACTCATCGTCGCCAAAATCCGCAACACGCGTTTTTTCGCCCGGCGTTTCGACGACGACGGCGACCTCGCCCGTATGCTGAAGCGATTGCAGGACGAGGCGTCGAACGCCGAGTCGCCCGTGCGCCTGCGCGGCATCGAGGGCCAGGCGGCGCACGCGTGGTTCTCGCGCTGGCCCGCCATCCTCAAGCCGCCCTTCGACGACTACCCGGGACGCACCACGCGCGGCGCGCAGGACCCCGTCAACGCCATGCTCAACCTGCTCTACTCGCACCTGTTCCGCCTCACGCACACGACGATTCTGATGACCGGGCTCGACCCTTACGAAGGCGTCTTCCACGAGGGCCGGGGGCGCTACGCCGCGCTCGCCGCCGACCTGATGGAGCCGTTCCGTTTTCTCGCCGACCGCGTGGTGATCGCGGCGATCAACCGGGGGCAGATCGAGGCCGACGACTTCCGCTATTCCGAAAAAGGCCGCTATCCGTGCCTCGTCGGCGACGCGGGCGTGCGGGTGTTGTTCGAAGAGTGGGAAAAAGCGCTGGCGCGGCCGGTTCATGACGTGACCGATCATCTGCGCACGCCGCGCGACCACCTGTACCATCAGGCGATGCTGCTGCGGAAAACGATCACGGGAGACATCGACGTCTTCCTCCCGTTTCGGATCAAGACCTGACGCCACGCATGAAAGGTTGCGCCGATGAGCACGACGCGATTTCTCTGGTTGATCGTCTATCGCGTGCGCGACGCGAATCGCGCGGCGAAAGTGCGGGACTGGGCACGGTTTCAGGGCCGGGTCCTTCGCCCCGGCGTGTGCGAAACATGGGCGACGCAGTCCGGCTTGCGTCAAGCGCTTCTGGATGTGTCGTACCACCTTTCCCCCGAGGATCAGGTCTACGTCTATCGAATTTGTGCGGATTGCAGGGAGGATTGCCGCTTTTACGGGGTCGATCCTCCCGGCGCTCCCGAGGCGGCAATTATTTTTTAAAATGGCTGTAAGAATCCGCCGTGCTTCGGCGTATGAAAAGGAAAGGGCGATGCTGATCCTTCGCCCGAAAGGGCGCATCCCCGCCCAAGGCACCCTTGAAAACCGCATCTGTCTAACCTCCAGCGAAAATTCGCGTGTTCCTGGGTTATTGTGAAAAACCCAAGGGAATTCGCCAACTTAGGTGCGAAAACTGACCGAAGAGACCCACGGGGGTTAGACAGATGGGAAAAGCTCTTTGAAAACATGGACTTGCATTTCAGCCCACAACTGACCGATCGAAACAGTCCTGCTCTGAGATGTAAGCGTCGTGACAATTCGTCGGGGTTAGACAGACCCGGGCGAATTCCCTTGTGATTCCGCTCTGTTACAACGCCGCGGTCGCGGCGCTTGCTCTCAGGGCGGGTATGGAAACTGCCGATCGATTGCCGAAAGGCCACGGCCTTCTTCGGTCGCGGCGGCTGCTCTCAGGGCGGGTATGGAAACTCTATCGCTGCCCCCCGCATGGGGGCGTGCAGCAGTCGCGGCGGCTGCTCTCAGGGCGGGTATGGAAACGCGAGCCGACTCAAAGTCACCGAGCTCTTCTTCTGTCGCGGCGGCTGCTCTCAGGGCGGGTATGGAAACGAGCCATTCGACCTCTCCTTCCTCCGCCGCCTCGCGAGCGTCGCGGCGGCTGCTCTCAGGGCGGGTATGGAAACTCTGAACTGCAGCACATCCGGCGGCATCTGTGTCGCGGCGGCTGCTCTC
>JADLEX010000112.1 GCA_020845895.1 Deltaproteobacteria bacterium
ACAAGGACCTGTGGATGCTTCAGGCCGCCCTCAATGCGGGCGCGGAGCTTGACCGGAAAGAGGGCGTGGCGTAACCATGTTTAACCGAACCGCCGATCCACTTTCCACGGAGAATGGGACAGGCTCCTTCGATCCGACCGGCAATCTCTTCTGGGCTCGGTCCGGCATTGTGGGGTGTGATCCCGATAACGACTGGCCGTACTGAAAACCCGAATACGAAGGAGCGGAACATGAAAGCGAAGACATGGATCATCATGGGGACGATGCTCATCGCCGCCGTATTCGCGGGCATCGCCGGCGGACAGGCGGAGTCGACGACGACCGAGAGCGCGAAATTCGATGGCGGACCCGCGCCGCGGGTCGTGCGTTACGCGGATATCCACGACGCTCTCCTGACCATGAGAGCCGGCATCGACCAAGCCCTGGTGGCGGGTGCCGTGCGTGCCGAATCGGCAGTCACGGTGTCGGAGACGGCGTCGATCGCCGAGTGGTTCGACGTGCCAGAAGACCTGAAACGATCCGAACAGTTCGATGAATGGGACGGCCAGACGATCCGCGAAGAGAGTGCGACCCTGCTCATCAAGCGCCGCGCGGGCTATCTGCGCATCATCGACAAGGCGTCGGTCGAGAGGGACCGCACGGCGGCTTTGGCGCAGCCGAATACGCTGGCGCTGTCCGAGTCGCACGCACAGGATGCGGCCATGGGATTCGCGGATTATCTCGGTGTGGATCGAGCGCAGATCGGTCGTGTGGATGTGAAAAAGGTTGTCGGAGAATCCGGCGGGCCCGACGGCATCGTCATCAACCGGGTGGAGTCCGAGTATCTCGTTACGTTCGATCGGCTCCACAACGGCGTCCGCGTGGCGGGGGCGATGTTCCGCGCGGCCGTGGACGACGACGGAAAGATCAAGCGCGCGCTCATCCGCTGGCCCGAACTCGAACCGATTTCCTCGACACGAAAACCCGTTGCCCTCGAAAAGGTCGCGGAGACGATCAAGGCGCGTCTCGACGAGATGTACGCGCGAACGCCGAAGGTGCGTTACGACATGGGGCCGTTCATCCATCAGAAATATTCGGACGGACGGTTCGTCGCCGAGCCGGTCATTCGCGTCATGTCAGCGGGCGTTACGGACGAGACGTCGTCGCCGATTGTGTTCTTCAACGTGCCGTTGTCTGACTAAGGCAAAGGAGGTCGACCAATGAAATTCCTTCAAGGAAACGCGCTGTGCAGTTTCATCGGTACAGCGACGGTTCTTGTCGCATTGCTGCTCTCCTCCTGCGCTGATACGGATGACGAAAACGGCGGCGCGACAAAACCGAGTTGCACCTTTTCGGAGTCTGACGCGTGCGACTTCGTCCTGAATCCCCTTTGTGCAGACGAGTACGAGTGGGGATTCAGTACCATCTCGGAATGCCGTGACATCATTTCCGTCTTCGAGGAATCCGATTCTCCCTGCGACGCGCTCGTCGCGAACTGCCTGAATTCGATGCTGAAATACGGCACTCCAAACTCGGATTCGTGCAGCGTGACGGATCCCAAGAGTTGCGACGACGCGTGGAACGACTGGAACGGCTGTCTCGCGCTCGCCGAATCGGGGGATTGCTGATCGAACAACGGGAGGTCGTCGCGCCGCAAACATGGCGCGGCGGCCATCTTCCAAAATGCGCGAGCGACCGGGTTATCGTGAAGCCTGTGATTTGTGTCATGTCGGCGGGCGTTACGGACGAGACGTCGTCGCCGATTGTGTTCTTCAATGTGCCGTTGACGGACGAGCTGAGGGAGGACCGGCCATGACGGGAACAAGGTGGTTTCGTGCCAGTCTCGTCTGCTCGCTGACCATCGCGATGTCAGTCTCGATCCTGGTCTCCTGCGAACAAGACGACGACACCTCGGAAAGCGCCGGTCAGAACGAGTGCGTCTATTACGAGATGCACCCGTGCGACACGATTGACGACACGTCTTGCATCGGTGAGCACGAGTGGGGATTCGAATTCACATACGAATGTCGCGATTTCATTGAGGACTATCTCGATTCCGACGACTCGTGTGAGCGGCTTGCCGGCGAGTGTCTCAATTCCATCTACCAGTACGGCCCGGTCGCCAACGTGGAGGGCGAAGCCGAGGTTTGCATGGAGATCAACCCCACCAGTTGTGACGACGCTTGGAACGACTGGAACGACTGCCTCGCGCTGGCGGAGTCAGAAGACTGCTGATACGACATGGACGTGCGCCGCGCCGCCGAGGCGGCGCGGCGCGCAATCATCCGCGTCGTGTCAGTAGGCGTTACGGACGAGACGTCGTCGCCGATCGTGTTCTTCAACGTGCCGTTGACGGACTGACAGCGGGAAGGAGAGACTGCATGTGCACACAAGAACTGAAATGGACTGCCTTGGTCTTCGTTCTCGCTGGAATGGCGCTCATGCTCAGCGGCTCCTCATGTGACGAGGACGAGTCCGAGGACAGTGCGCAGACGACGGAGTGCGTGTATTCAGAAGACAACGCCTGCGAATATGTCTGCGCGAATGACGGAAACGAATACCCGTGCCTCGATGCCCACGATTGGGGCTTCGAAATCATCACGTCGTGCATCGCGTCGTGTCAGGACGTGATCGGCGGGTTCCGCGATTCGGATGACGCCTGCGATGAGGCCGTCGCCGCATGCCTCGATGCGATTTATCAAAATGGGCCGGTTCCTCTGGGTCCCGGAACGACAGAGACAAGTTGCCAGGACCTGAACCCCACCAGTTGCGACGACGCGTGGAACGACTGGAACGACTGCTTGGCGCTGGCGGAGTCGGACGATTGTTGAACGAATGACACGTAAGCCCCGCGTCGCTTCGGCGGCGCGGCGGCGCGTGTTGGATCTTGAGTCGGTCTCCGCTCAGATATCGAGATTCACGACGGCGAGCGCGTTGTCCTCGATGAACTTACGTCGCGGCTCGACCTGATCGCCCATCAGAATCGTGAAGATGTCGTCGGCTTCGACCGCGTCCTCGACGTGCACTTGCAACAACACGCGATTGTTCACGTCGAGGGTCGTCTCCCAGAGCTGCTCCGGGTTCATTTCGCCGAGACCTTTGAAGCGCTGGATCGTCAGACCGCGCTTGCCCGCGTCGAACACGGCGTGCAGCAGGTCGAAGCGATCGGCCACCGCGGCCTGCGTCTTGCCGTCGTCGAGCGCGAAGGGCCCGGCGGGCACGTCGGCGAGCGCCACGTGCGCGTCGCGCAGGCGTTGATACTCGACGAGACCGACGAGCTCGGCGTCGATCGGCACATCGCCGCCCATCTCGGCCCCGACGGTGAAGGCCCAGGACGAGGTCTCGGGATGCTGCGCGACCGGGCCGATGCGGCGACCGGTTTCGGCGAGGTGCGCCGCGAGACCGGCGACGCGCTCGCGGTCGAGAAAGTCGTCGCGCCGCAGGAAACCGCGCGCGAGCAGCGACTCGGTGACCGCGCGCTCGTATCCGCGCCGCGCGAGCAGGCGCACGAGCCGGTCGTAACGCACCAGGCGGCGCATCGCGTCGCGCAGCGTGTCGCCGGTCCACGTCGCGTCGCCCGCGCGCACGACCATGTCGTCGCAGGCTTTGGCGAGCAGGAACTCGTCGAGCTCCGCGTCGTCTTTTTTGTACTGGATGTCCTTGCCCTTGCTCACGCGGTACAGCGGCGGCTTGGCGATGAACAGGTGGCCGCGCGCGACCAGCTCGGGCATCTGGCGGAAGAAGAACGTGAGCAGCAACGTGCGGATGTGCGAGCCGTCCACGTCGGCGTCGGTCATGATGATGATCTTGTGGTAACGCAGCCGCGTGATGTCGAAGTCGTCCTTGCCGATGCCGGTGCCAAGCGCGGTGATCATCGTGCCGATCTCGGCGTTGCCGAGCATCTTGTCGAAGCGGGCCTTCTCGACGTTGAGCACCTTTCCGCGCAGGGGCAGGATGGCCTGCGTGCGCCGGTCGCGGCCCTGTTTGGCCGAGCCGCCGGCGCTGTCGCCCTCGACGATGAACAGTTCGGACGCCGCGGGGTCTTTTTCCTGGCAGTCGGCGAGCTTGCCGGGCAGGCCCGAGAATTCGAGCGCGCTCTTGCGCCGCGTGAGATCGCGGGCCTTGCGCGCGGCCTCGCGGGCGCGGGCGGCATCGACCGACTTGAGCAGAATGCGTTTGGAGACGGCGGGGTTCTCGGCCAGGAACTCGCCGAGCTTTTCGTTCACGAGCGATTCGACGATGCCCTTGACCTCGCTGTTGCCGAGCTTGGTCTTGGTCTGGCCCTCGAACTGCGGTTCGCGCACCTTGCACGCGATGACGACCGCGAGCCCCTCGCGCACGTCGTCGCCCGACAGGCCCTGCTTGAGATCCTTGAAGAGGTTGGCGCCCGTGCCGTAGGCGTTGATCGTGCGCGTGAGCGCCGCCTTGAAGCCGGAGAGGTGCGTGCCGCCCTCGGTGGTGTTGATGTTGTTGACGAACGAGTAGACCTTTTCGTCGTACCCGTCGTTATATTGCATGGCGATCTGCACCGCGACGTCCTCGCGCTCGGCCTCGATGTAGATCGGCGCGTGGACGGGCGTTTTGTTGCGGTTCAGGTGCTCGACGAAGCTGACGATGCCGCCCTCGTAATGGAAGTCGTGGACCTTGCCTCCCTCGCGCTCGTCGCGGATGACGATGCGCACGCCGGGGTTGAGGAACGACAGTTCGCGCAGGCGCGACGAGAGCGTGTCGAAGTTGTATTCGAGCTCGGTGAAGATCTGCGGATCGGGCTTGAAGGTGACCTTCGTGCCGCGCCTTTCGGTAGCGCCGACCTCATGGAGCTTCACGACGGTTTCGCCGCGCGCGAACTCCATGCGGTGCACGCGACCGTCGCGCTTGATCTCGAGCCCCAGGCGCTCGGACAGCGCGTTGACGCACGACACGCCGACGCCGTGAAGCCCGCCCGACACCTTGTACGAGCTTTTGTCGAACTTGCCGCCCGCGTGCAGGATCGTCATGACGACCTCGGCGGCCGGCATGTTCTCTTTCTCGTGCCAGTCGGTGGGGATGCCGCGGCCGTTGTCCTCGACGGTCACCGAGTTGTCGATGTGGATGGCGATCTCGATGTGATTGCAGTAACCGCCCATCGCTTCGTCGATCGAGTTGTCGACGACCTCGTAGACGAGATGGTGCAATCCCATCGAGCCCGTGGAGCCGATATACATGGCCGGGCGCTTGCGCACCGCGGACAGCCCTTCGAGCACGGTGATGTTTTTCGCGGAGTAATCCGACGCGTCGCCCGCCGTCCCCGCCGCGCTGCCGTTGCCGGGCTTTTCCTCGAAGGCGGACTTGGCCGCCGCGAGCGCGTCATCGACTTCTTCGCCGGAAAACCGGTCTTCGTTTTCGGACAT
The DNA here is from genome assembly GCA_020845895.1 of Deltaproteobacteria bacterium. Lineage (NCBI taxonomy): Bacteria > Pseudomonadati > Myxococcota > Myxococcia > Deltaproteobacteria bacterium. Next base: position 5,370 of record JADLEX010000112.1, read on the forward strand.
CGAGCCTCACTCAGGCGAGCGCGAATCGCGGCGCTCGGGTCGGTTTTCGGTCGGGTCGAAACGTGCGCCGAGCTCGCACGGGGCATTTTCCGCGCCGCGATGCGCACGCGCGCAACCGGTCGCGGACATCATTTCACGCCTTCCGGAAAGCTCACGAAATCCGGCGAATGCCGTTCGTTTCAGCGCGAAAAACTCTAGCAAAAAAAGCCGTTTCGGTCAAACGTCCGACCGGTCGTTTCGCCGCGCGGGAATCCGCAAATTTTCTTTGTAAATTCAATAAGTTGACAATATTTTTTGAAAACGGGGTTGGGCGATTTTCGGCGGTTTTGGGCGCGGCGTTCGCGGGCGGCCGAACGACGCGGGAGCGAACGAAAACGGGCGGCCCGAAAGCCGCCCGCCGAAGTTCGATGGGGAGATCTGTTACTGGATGTCGGACTTGATCGTGTCGCCGACTTTGAGTTCCTTGAGCGAGTTGGTCACGATGGCGGTCGCGTTTCCCGGCTCGACGTGGATGACGATCAGATTGCCCATGAAATAGCCGGGCAGACGCTTTTCGTTCTTGCTCTCGCGCCAGATCGAAAAGCTGTTGCCGAGCTCCACGCCGTCCTTGGAACCGAGGTCGATGAAGACGATGTCCGCCTCGCCGAAGTTGCGTTGATCGGGCTGGAAGGCCACGATGTACCCGTTCAGGTCGAGGCTCGTCTTGTTGAGCGTGACCGAGTACTCGTCGCGGGGCATGGTGATGAGCTTGTCGCCGACCGCCATCTCCGCCGTCGAGTCGATGATCTTGCCCGTGTAGACCACCGCGCCGCTCTTGAGGGTCGTGGACTTCACCGTTTCGATCTCGCCGAGCGTGTCGATGACGTAGCCGATGGAGCCGCCCTTCTCGGGGTGCTTCACCTTCTCGCGCGTGCGGAAGATCGTAAAGATGTCGCCGAGCTGCACGTTGGCCGACTCGTCCATGGTGAAATAGACTTCGAACTCCTCACCCAGCAGCAGCGAATCGTCGAACTCGTCCACGATTTCCCCGGCCTTGTCGAACGAGGCGTTGGTGATGAAATCGACGCGGTTCGTTTTGGTCGAGTAGTACCAGGTGGGGTCCCACCAGTCGAAGGGCGTGATCAGATCCGGCACGCCGCTCTTGAGGCCGTACAACAATCCCTGCTCCAGGCGGATCTTCAGCTTGTTGTCCGGGTAGATCCAGTGCGGGTCGGCGATGTAGGGATTGATCTCCCAGATCAGGGGCCACATCCACGGATCGCCGTAGAAGTTGCCCGAGATGTCCCACAGCGTGTCGCCCGATTGGATCGTGTAGTCGACAATCGACGTTTCCAACTTCTGCTTCGCCGAATCGCTGGCTCCGGCGGCCACGCCGACCGCGCACAGCACCAGCGCCGCGATCAGGGTCCAAGCGAGCTTCGTCGAGATTCTCATCGTCCCCTCCTCAGGTGCGGGGTTCCCCGCTCATTTCGCCAGTTCCTTGCCGGCGAGATCGGCTTCCGCGGTCCCCGGGTATTGGGCGACCACCTTCCGGAACAATTCCTCGCTCTTCGCGGTCAGGCCCTGCGCCGCGAAACACTGTCCCGCGCGCAGGGTGGCTTTCGCCCCGAACGAACCCGCCCCACGCGCGAGCACGAGCCCGTATTCCCGCGCGGCTTGGGCGAAATCACCGAGTTGATAATAGCTTTCGGCCAAATAATAGCGAGCTTGAGCGGAATCCGCGGCATTCGGGTTCGCGGCGAGATACGAGGCCAGATCGTAGGCGGCCAACCCGTAGTTGCCATCCTGGAATTGCCGAACCGCGGGTTCGAGCGCCGGCGACGCCCCCTTGGACGGCTCCGGCGAAGCAACGCCCGCCGTCGGCGCGATGGGCGATTTCGATCCGACGCCCGTGTACGGAATCGGGAACGACATGGCCCGGGGCATGTCCGTGGCGCCGCGGGGCATTTCGCCGCCCTGCGGGAGCGGTCGCGTGGGGTTGGTGTCCGCCGGGGGAGTCTGGGCGACGTAGATCGTCGGTTTTTCGAGATCGGTCTGAAGGCCGCGGATGCTCTCGCGGTTGGCCCGGGCCGTTTCCTGAAGGATCATCACCGAGTTGTTCAGCTCCTCCATGCGCAGGTTCAGGTGCGCCATGGACTGCTGCAATTCGGTCATCTGCGCGCGCATCTTGTCGACGTCCTGCGTGCGGGCGTAGTTGGTCATGCACCCCGTCGCGAAAACCGCGCAAAGGGCCGAGACAAGCAGGACGAACCGGCAGCGATCCCACATCGATACGGATACCCACGTCGGCGACTATGCCCGACGCTAACGAACCTCATCACGATTGTCAACAATTGATGAGTAACTCCGCGAGCTTTTTGGATTTTTGGGCGCGGAGGCAGGGGATGTCGACCGCGGCCGATTTGGTGGACTCCCCCACGACCGAACGCTATGCTGCGTCGATTTCCTCGCCGAAGCGCGAAACCGGGGACGCGCAACCCGGCGCGGGTGCGTGTCCCCGGTTCTCTAGGCTTTACTCGCAGCCCGTCGGCGTGGGGTTGGTTTCGTACTCGCCGCCGTAGACGAGGTAGTTGATCGTCACGGCGGATTCGAAGACCTGCGGGACCTCGGTCTGCGTCACTTCGGTTTCGTCGATGGTCGCCACGAAGTCGTACGGTCCGCCGGTCGGCACGTTGAAGAGCACGAAGA
>JADLEX010000113.1 GCA_020845895.1 Deltaproteobacteria bacterium
GCCGAACTCCCGGTCGAAAATCGACCAGTCGATCGCCTTGCCGAGCGGAATCAGCTCGTGGCGCTGGTTTTCGGATCTGGTTGACGTGGCTGCGGTAGAGGTCGAAATCCGAGAGCGGCGGGGTTTGCTTTGGCGCCAGCTGTCACCGGTTTTGGGGGTTGTTATGCCCGATTCCCGGTGAAAAGAACTAGCACAAAATCGACTATTTGTCCAGTGTTTTCAATCAATTAAGGCTTTTTTCAGGGACGACGCATGACGGGAGAGGGTGGCGTCTTCGATCCTGTCTTCGACCCTGAGGCTCGGACCCGAATGGATCTTCGCGGGACGAGGTGAGGGTTCCGGCATCGTATTGCAGACGCGCTCGTCGGCGCTGACCGATCCATTTCGTTATTCTACCGACGACCGCACACACCTGACCAGATGTCCGAGGTCTCCACCTTCCGAATCGTCTCCTGTTTCGCATGAACCGACTCCGCCGGATTCATATCTCAAACACCATCGGTTCTCAGTTGTGTTTGATCGCGGAGTGGAGGACCAGAACCAACCACAAGGAGCATCAAGTTCTTCAGCGCCATAACACCATTCATTTGGCCCCTTACCATACGAGCATCCTACGCAAGAGTCATTCTCACACGATTCACTGTCATAGCACTCATCCGTCGCCGCGCAGTCACCGCCTGCCATTGTCGCCGCGCAACCTCGCACAAGGCTTCGCAGCTCCGAGATGGTCGGCAAGCGCCAGTCCGAAAAATTCCCCAGTGTCAGCACATCGCAATATTCCTCAGCGGCCCCGTATCTGCGCCTGTCGCAAGAGCGCCCAGTCTGCCAGAGGAGGCCGGTGGAAACGTCCTCCCAGGTACCGCCGATGAACTCCTGATCGCTGCAGAGGTCGGCATCGTCATCCGGGTCTTGACCGTCGTCATCGTCATCGCTTTCGACGTCGTTGTCGTTGTCGTTGTCATCGCCTCCGCATGCATGGCTGAAGAGAACGAACAGCCCTATTCCGATAACGAATAGTGCAAGTCGCATGTTGGGGTTCCTTTCACTGACCGATCCCGTTGAAGTCCGCCCAGTCGTCCCAAACGGACTCGCTGACGCCGAAATCCATTGCGGCGTCCTTTATCAAATAATACACATCGTACCAAGGGTCCCAGTTCTCCGGATTGGATATATTATATATTTGTGCGATGTCCGAAACAGCGTAACCTTCGTCGCTATACATATCCCACCAAAAATGCACCCAGTCCCACTCCGTCGCACGACCAAAACACGTTTGACAGCAGTTCCCCTCTGAAATCCAATTGCCGTCGTTTTCGCAAGATTCATTATTGTCATTGTAGTCACAATCTGCGCCACCTGCATCATTCCATGCAGCCACCATGTAAAATTCTGCAAACCCCTCCCACGAAGCACAACTTTGATACTCGAGACATCTGTTACAATGACACGTGTCACAAAAACGACTATCCCAGCAATCGCCAGTCCCCTCATAGGTGCAATCATTCGTATGTCCATCGTTTCCATTTTTTTGATAAAGTATCTCATGTCCTGTTTCATGCGTTATGGTTGACTTTCTGTCAAGGTCATCTGGTCCGATCATGATCCGATGATTTCCTCCATTCACTTGAAAACAGGAATTCGTGGACCCAGGGCACGGATCGGTAAAATACGTAATATCCAAGTTTGACAAGCCAGCATGGCGCCTGTCCACGGCCCAGCCCGCAGCCGCGAGGACGTTTGAAACCTTGAACGTGGAGTTGTACTGATGCACCAATGTATAAGTTCCATCGCGAAGCGGGTTCCAACTCGCACTCAGAACCTGCGCATGCCAAACCGGGTCCAAATAGTTGTCATAAACTTTTATCTCGTTGTTATTGCTCAACCGCGCCGCGGCATATACTTTGATTTCAAAATCGTGAGCCGAATCCAGAGATAGTGTTGGCGTGCAATTTCCCGGGTTTGTGTAGGAGTTATAAATGACGCTACTTGTATCATTATCGCGCACACGCACATGTGGGCGAATGGCATCGTAGTCGTGCGGCGAAGAGAATTTGTAATAATCTCCCATCTCCCAATCTTCAAAATGCGTTTCATATTTGATACAAATTATGATATCGTCGGTCGCGCTCGCCAACGTGACCGCAGAAGGTGACAACACAAACCAGATCACCGCGAGCAGGTGGACCAACGTCGAATTTCTCAGCGAACGCATAGCAAGCCTCCATTTTGCGTCAGTTGCATCAGCGCGCTTCCTCAAGAACAATACCCGGTCCAATCTCCTCGATGAATTCACCTTTTGGTGTTTCTTCGAGAATTCGTCGGACCACGTCTTGACCTTCGGTTGTCGTGAAACCATACGGATATTTACTTCTGAGGGTGTCGTCGTTGATCAATTCGTAGTTTTTCAAGTCATCACGATAAACCAGAAAGCGCGTTGGAACTAATTGCGTGTAACGACGGCCGGTCTCCTCACGCGTGGCGCTGACGTAGCCGAGCAATTTTGTCGCATACTCAAATTGTTTCTCATGAAGGTTTCGGGCGTCACCGATTGAAATTTGAATGGATTTTTCCGAAAGAGGTGCCAGAAAAAACGCGTCTTGATAGATTTTCTTCGAAAGGGGCCCGATTCTGGCAGTTATTTGTGCTTCAATATATATGCTTGTGTTTGTTGCTCCGCGAATGATCAAGGTCCCGGTGGGTGAATATCCATTGTCGCCGAGTAACGACGATTCTTCACTTACCCATGTAACATCTGCTCCCTCGCCCAGCCCTTCCTCTAATCCGTCTTCCGAACTGCCCGCTTGTACAAGGGTTGTTTTGTCAATTATGCTTTCGCCATCGTCAACGCTAAGATTGGATAATTGAAACACAATGATTCCTGTTAACAACAGGCCGATTGACGTCGCTAGTATTAACCTCATAATGTTCTCCCAACGTCAGGTGGTTGCAAGGGAATGCCGCGCTGCGGCAGATCGACCGGGAAATCACGGTCACACTCGCAGTCCAAGCGCTCCATGAAGCTACGCCGCGAGGCGGCACCCCCGCGCGGCAAATTGCCTACTCGACGATGAGCCAAGACAGAGCATCCGAAAAAGGGGTCTGTCTTTCGATTCGAAGGATGGAATAGGAGGGTGAAGGGGCGACGGGGGCGTGTCGGTTCGGGGCCATTCTTGCGCGGACGCAAGCCGAATTGTTTGCGCCGAAGCATTTGTGAAGGGCCTTTTCGTCGCCGGGTCGAAGCTATCGGCCACTCATCCCATGCAGATTTCGCAACTGGATTAGTGTAGCGCAGTCGTGATTCATATGTCAAACAAAAAATCAAGTACTTTTGGGGGAGCAAAGCTGGCCGTTATTCGTCGACACCCCTCAGCCCCAAATTCCTGGCCGCACGCCTCGAACATGGCGGCAGCCCGCACGCGTCGAACGAGAACGTGTGGCCGAGACGGCGCTCGGCGGTCCCACGGATCACTTTGATCGCGCGGTCGCGGCGGTGGGGACCGCCAAAATTGACGCCCGCGCGTCGAACCCCTATAAGGTCCGCGAACCGGCTCCCATTGCAAGGAACGATCGATGCGCTATTCGCGGATGCTCATCCCCACGCTCAAGGAAAACCCCTCCGAGGCCGAGGTCGTCAGTCACACGCTCATGATGCGCGCGGGATTGATCCGGAAACTCGCGGCCGGCATCTACGACGTGTTACCGCTCGGGTTGCGGTCGTTTCGCAAGTTCGAGGCGATCGTTCGCGAGGAGATGAACCGCGCGGGGGCGCAGGAAGTCGTATTGCCGGTCATCCAGCCCGCCGAACTGTGGCAGGAGACGGGCCGCTGGCAGAAATACGGTCCGGAACTGCTGCGCATCAAGGATCGGCACGGCCGCGAGTTCTGCTTTTCGCCGACCGCCGAAGAGGTCATCACCAACGTCGTGCGACGCGACGTGCGCTCGTACCGGCAGCTTCCGATCAACCTCTACCAGATCCACACGAAGTTTCGCGACGAGATCCGCCCTCGCTTCGGCCTGATGCGTGGCCGCGAATTCGTGATGAAAGACGCTTACTCCTTCGACGCCGACGAGCCCGGCGCCGACAAGAGCTACGACGCGATGCGCAAGGCGTATCACCGGATCTTCGAGCGCTGCGGCCTTCGTTTTCGAGCCGTCGCCGCGGACTCGGGCCAGATCGGCGGCGCGTTTTCGTCCGAGTTCATGGTGCTCGCCGCGACGGGCGAATCCGCCGTCGCGTCGTGCGATGCGTGCTCCTACGCGGCAAATCTGGAGAAGGCGTCCACGCGCCCACCGGTGGGCGCCGAAAAGCCCGCTTCGCCCGCGGCGCTCACGCGCGTCGATACCCCCGGTGCGCGAACGATCGAAGAGGTCACGGCGTTTCTGGGCAAGACGGCCGATCAACTCCTCAAGACGCTCATCTTCGTCGCCGATGGCACGCCGGTCGCCGTGCTCGTTCGCGGGGACCGCGAACTCAACTACGTCAAGCTGCAAAACCTGCTGGGCGCGGACGAGCTGCTGATGGCCGATCCCGAGACCACGCAGCGCGTCACCGGCGCTCCGGTCGGATTCGCCGGACCGATCGGGCTCTCCATCCGCGTCATCGCCGATCTCGAAGTCGAGCACATGGCCGACTTCGTCGTCGGTGCGAACGAGGCCGACGCGCATTTCACGGGCTGTAACATCGGTCGCGATTTCCCCGCGCCCGCGTTCGCCGATTTGCGCAACGTGGTCGACGGCGACGCATGCCCCGTGTGCGAGGGACGCTTGCAACTCGACCGCGGCATCGAGGTCGGGCACATCTTCAAGCTCGGCACGAAATACTCGGAGTCGATGCACTGCGTGGTGCTGAACGACAAGGGCGAGGAAGTGCCGGTCGTGATGGGCTGTTACGGAATCGGCATTGGACGCACGGTCGCCGCCTCGATCGAGCAGAACCACGACGACGCGGGAATCATCTGGCCGATGCCGCTCGCGCCGTATCACGTCGCGCTCATCGCGGCGTCGCCCAAGGACGACGTTTTGGCCTTCGCGGAGAAACTCCACGACGACCTCGAGGCGGCGGGCGTCGAGGTGCTCTACGACGACCGCGACGAGCGCGCGGGCGTGAAGTTCAAGGACGCGGATCTGATCGGGTTGCCGCTGCGCCTGACGGTCGGCGCGAAGGGGCTGGCCGAGGGGTTCGTCGAACTCAAGCGCCGCGCCGAACCGGGAGCGCCCTTCGAGCCCGTGCCCGTCGCCGATGTTGTCGAGCGGGTCCGGTCGCTGGTCGCGGGTGCGATGAACGTGTGAGGGCATGACCAGTCCCATCATCGTCGCGCTGGATTTTCCGATGCCGCCCGGGCGCGCGACGTCGCCGCTCGGCTGGTCAGCCACGTCGGCGCGATCAAGATCGGGTTCGAGCTGTTCGTGTCCGAGGGACCGGCTCTGGTCGAGCGGTTCGTCGCCGATGGTCATCGGGTTTTTCTCGATCTCAAATTTCACGACATCCCCAACACCATCGCCCAGGCCGTGCGCGCGGCGAAGCGGCTCCGCGTCTGGATGACGAACGTGCATGCGTCGGGCGGCGGCGACATGATGCGCGCCGCGGCCGAGGCGGCCCGTGACGAAGCCGCGAAGTGCGGCCAGACCGCGCCGCTGGTCATCGCGGTCACGGTCCTGACGAGTCTCGCCGACAGCGACCTCGCGCGGATCGGAATGGCGGGAACGTCCGACGACGCGGCGGCGCGTTTGGCGATGGCGGCACGCGAAGCCGGCCTCGACGGTGTGGTCTGCTCGGCGCGCGAAGCGGCGCGAATCAAGCGCGAAGCCGGTAACGACTTTTTGTGCGTCACGCCGGGAATCCGCCCGCCCTGGTCGCAGGCCGGCGACCAGAAACGCACCGTCACGCCGGCCGAGGCGCTGGCCGCGGGGGCGGACTATCTCGTCGTCGGTCGGCCCATCACGCGGGCCGACGACCCGGCCGACGCCGCGCGTCGGCTGCTCGGGTCGTAACCGACCGGGAAATTTCACGAAATTTGCCGACTCGGATGTGGGACGAATCCCCACCTCTCCCCCGCAGTTCATCCCGACCCCCCACCGAACTCACGCGTCTTTCGGAATAGAAGCTCGACCTCCAGGCCAATCGGGTCGGGAATCCGAGATTTCGTGGCTTCTCACCGTCCGTTGAGAGTCCATAGCAAGCCTTGCGAAAATCGACCAACACTTTTCCCCACCGATGTCCACAGCTGTGGATATCAAAAATTCTCGATATTTTTCGCTAAGATAGAGATGTCTGTCCGTGAATCTCCGAATCCGCTCTGCGGCCATCCCTGTCACCGAAAATTGCCAATAATCCCTTGATTTTTCTGACAATTTTTGAACCCTGGGGTGTAGATCACCCCTTTCTCTCACGTCAGATAGTTCTTGACAGGTGGGGATTTGTGTGCGATCGTGTCGGCGATCCCCATTTCATGGGTCTGGTGGGCCGAGTTCATGCCGGAAAATGGAGAGCGACTCCTCGGCGGGCGATTCACGATGAGCATGGATGCCAAGGGGCGTCTGGCGCTGCCGGCCTCCCTGCGCGAACAGCTCGGCGACGCCCTCGACCGCCCGCTTTGGATCACCAACGGCGATCGCTGCTTGGAAATCTACCCCCACGACGAATGGGAAGCTTTCGTCCGACGGGTCCAGGCCATGCCGCCCAAGGCGCAGCTCACGCGCGAGATCATGATCTACTACGTGTCCGCGGCGCAGCCGATCACCCTCGACAAGGCGGGGCGGATTCTGGTGCCGCCCAGTCTTCGCGAGGAGGCGGGTCTGCGGGGCGAGGTGGTGGTCGTGGGGATGTCGCAGACGATCGAGATCTACAACGCGGAGGTCTTCCGGCAGGTTTTCAGCCGGTCCCGGGAGAATTTCGCCGCGAATATCAGCGGTATGTCGGAACCTTTGAAATGACGGTGCGGGAAATGACATTGGGCGGCGGCAATTCGGCATGTGATTTTTCCGGGCTGGCCCACCGGGTGGTTTGAGGGATGACGGACGGCGCTTGGCATAGCTCCGTCCTGCTCGAAAACGCGATGCGATGGTTACGGGTCCTGCCCGAGGGGACCTACCTCGACGCAACCGTGGGCGCCGGTGGGCACACGGAGGCGATCGCCAGGCGGCTGTCCACCGGAATCGTGATCGGCATGGATCGGGACCACACAGCTTTGGATATCGCCCGGCGACGGCTCGAACCGTTGCGGGATCGCGTGCGTCTGGTGCATGGCGCGTTCGCCGATGTGAACGCGGCGCTCGCGGACGCCGGGGTCCCGGCGCTCGACGGCGTTCTCGCCGATTTGGGCGTCAGCTCCATGCAGTTCGACGCGCCCGGGCGTGGATTTTCGTTCGCGTCGGACGCGCCGATCGACATGCGCATGGACGGCGACGCGCCGCTCGACGCGCGCACGCTGCTGAAACGGTCGAGCGAGGCCGAAATCGCGCGCATTCTTTTTGAATACGGCGAAGAGCGGCATGCCCGGCGCATCGCCCGCGAGATCGTGACGCTGCGCGAATCGGGCGCCGAGTTGACGGGGCGCGCGCTCGCCGACGCGGTTCGTCGCGCGATTCCCAAACGCGAGTGGGCGGCGTCGCGCATCGATCCCGCGACGCGCACGTTTCAGGCGATCCGCATCGCGGTGAACGACGAGCTCGGGCAGATCGAGGCGTTCCTGCCCGCGGCGGCGCGCCGGTGCAAGCCCGGAGCGCGTCTGGTCGTGATCTCGTTCCATTCGCTCGAGGACCGGATCGTGAAATCGACCTTTCGCCGGTGGGCGACGGTCGAGACCGACCCGATCACGGGCCGGCCCGTCGGCGAGCCCTTCGCCCGGATTCTGACGAAAAAACCCGAAATCGCGGACGAGGACGAGGTTCGCGAGAACCCGCGCGCCCGGAGCGCGAAATTGCGCGCCGTCGAGATCGTCGGCGGCCGGGCAGCCTAGAGGGAGGACGCATGTCGCGATCGCTCACCATGACGCAGACCATCACGCGACGGCAGAACGTGCGCCGCGTCTCGAAACCCCTCGTGAGTTTCACGCGCTGGGAGTGGATCGTCATCGGCGCGCTGCTCGGGGTGACACTCGTCTGCCTGCTCCTCGCGGTCTGGTCGAGCGCGCAGCGCGTCCACCTCGGCCGACTCATGAGCACGGCCATTTACGAACGGCAGAATCTGGCGAACGAGCGCAACGCGAATCTGGTCGAGCTGCACCACCTGACGAACCCCGGACGCCTCGAAGGCGAGGCGCGACGGCTCGGGCTGGTCGTTCCCACATCTCAACAGATCGTCAACATCACGACGGACTATGCGAAGCCGACGAACCCCTGAACGACGGATCGTTCTGAAACGAAGCGGACGCGACCTGTTCGAGTCGCGGACGATCGTCGTCGGCGTCCTGTTCGTCGCGATCATGGCCGTGCTCTTCGCACGGGCCGTTCAGCTTCAGTTCGTCCAGCACGACAAGTGGGACAACCTCGCCTCGCAGCGCCACAAGAAAGAAATCGAACTGACGCACCGACGCGGGCCGATCCTCGACCGCAACGGCCAGCCGATCGCGTTTTCGCTCGACGTCGATTCCGTCATTGCCGATCCCGCGATGGTGACCGACCCGCAGGCGGCGGTGGCCGCGCTCGCACCGATCCTCAAGGTCGATCCCCGGCAACTTGCCGGCAAGCTCGCGGACAAGTCGCGGCGCTTCGAGTGGATCAAGCGCAAGATCAGCGCCGAGGAAAGCCGCGCGCTCGACGGCCTCGGCAAGATCGCGGGAATCGAACGCCTGAAAGAGAGCGACCGCCGGTATCCCCTGGGCGAGCTCGCGGCGCCGGTGCTCGGTGTCGTCGGCCTCGACGGCATCGGGCTGGAAGGCGTCGAGGCGATTCACGACGTGGAACTGCGCGGCGACCCATGGCGGATGAGCGTGGAGCGCGACGCCTCGGGAAACATCTTCTTGTCCAACGGATTGCAGGATCTGACGACCAGCGACGGCGGCGAGGTCCGGCTCACGATCGAGCACCAGATTCAGGGCATCGTCGAGCAGGCGCTACAGGACGTCCTGAAGAAGACGCGCGCGCACATGGTCACCGCGCTCATGATGAAACCGGACACCGGCGAGATCCACGCGATGGGACAGGCGCCGTCGTTCAACGCGAACCAGGGCTCGCGCTACCCGCAATTCGTGCGCACGAATCACGTGGTGGTGGACACCTACGAGCCGGGCAGCACGCTCAAGCCGTTCATCGTCGCGGCGGCGCTCGAGTCGGGTCTCGTGAAGCCGACCGATTCGTTCTTCTGCGAAAACGGCAGCTTCGCGGTCGGCAAGCACATCGTTCACGACGCACACCCCTACGGACACCTCACGCTGACCGAGGTCGTGGCCAAGAGCAGCAACATCGGCGTTTCGAAGATCGGGTTCCGTCTCGGACCGGATCTGATGCACGACTGGCTCGAGCGCTACGGATTCGCCCGCAAGTCGCGCCTCGGGTTCCCCGGCGAAAGCAACGGCTTCATGCCCGCCGCTCACGACTGGCGCAAGATCCACCTGTCGAATCTGTCGTTCGGCCAGGGCATTTCGGTGAACTGCGTGCAGATGGCGGCGGCCTACGCCGCGCTCGTCAACGGCGGCACGCTGGTGCGCCCGTACGTGGTCTCCGAAGTGCGCGACAAGACCGGCGCTGTTCGCGTGCAGCGCACCACGGAAATCGTCGACCGCGTGCTCTCGAAGGAAACGAGCGAGATCATCACCGGCATGATGCGGCGGGTGACCGAGCCGGGCGGCACGGCCGCGAAGTGGGTGCATCTCCCCGGCTACAGCGTCGCGGGCAAAACCGGCACGGCGCAAAAGGCGATCCCCGGCGGATATCACGTCACCGCGCGCGTGGCGTCGTTCATCGGCGCGGTCCCGGCCGAAAACCCCGCGTTCGTGCTCATCGTCGTGCTCGACGATCCCCAGGGCGCGACGGGCGAGCGATACGGCGGCGTGGCCGCCGGCCCCGTGTTCGCGACGATCGCCGAGCGCACGCTTCGCTACCTGAACGTGCCGCCGTCGTCGATGCCGACCGAGCCGATGAACAAGCCCGGCGTTTACGTCGTGCAAAACGACGACACCCCCGGCGTCTCCGACGCCGACATGGCGGCGATCATGGACGACCTCGTGCCGAACCTGATCGGCCTGCCGATCACCGAGGTCGTGCGCATCGCGGGCACGGCGGAACTGGAACTGGAAGTCATCGGCAACGGCGGAATCTCGGTGGAGCAGGTCCCCGATCCCGGCGCGCCGCTGCCTGACGGACGGAAGATCAAAGTGGTCTTTCGTCCCACGAGTTGAGGTGTTGATGCGGCTCGACGCACTGTGCGCGGACATGCCGGTGACCGTCCTTCGGGGCGGCGAGACCCGGATCCGCGCGCTCACGCTCGACTCGCGGCGCGCCGAGCCGGGCGTGCTCTTTGCGGCGGCCGTCGATCCGATTCGCAACGGCGAGACGTTCGCCCCGGACGCCGCCGCGCGCGGCGCCGCAATCCTCGCCGCGTCCGACCTCGTCTCCTCGGCGCAAGCCGTGGTCGTCGCGCCGAACGTGCGCGAGGTCTTCGGGCGCATGGCGCACCGGCTCGCGGGCGATCCGACGCGCGGCATGACGCGCGTCGGCGTCACCGGCACGAACGGCCAGACGACATTCACGTACCTGATGGAAGCGATCCTCGAGCGCGCCGCGCGGCGGCCCGGCGTGGTCGGCACCGTCAGCTATCGCTACGCGGGCATCACCGAGGGCGCGCCGAACACGACGCCCGAGGCGCCCGATCTCGCGGCTCTTTTCGTGCGCATGCGGGGTGCGGGCGTCGATGCGATCGTGATGGAGGCGAGCAGTCATGGCCTCGCCCTCTCGCGCGTCGCGGGACTTGCGTTCGATCTCGTCGCGTTCACCAACCTCTCGCGCGACCACATGGATTTTCACCGCGACGAGACCGACTACCTCGCCGCGAAAACGCGGCTGTTCACCGAGTACCTTGCCGATGGCGGCGTTTGTGTCATCAACGCGGACGATCCGGCGGGGCGGACCATCGCCGGCCGCGTGCGCGGTCGGGTGCGCCTGTACGGAGCGGCGGCGGACGCGCATTACCGGATCGCGTCGTATGCATGCGACGCGTCGGGGGTGCGCTTCGACCTCGTCACGCCCGCGGGTGAGCTGCACGTGACGAGCGCCCTCGCCGGCCACTACCAGGTTCACAACGTGGCGGCCGCCGTCGCGAGCGCGATCGAACTGGGGATCGCACCCGAAACCGTGCAGGGCGCGATCGCCGCGCTCCCCGCCGTCCCCGGGCGCATGGAGCGCGTGACGGACGACGACGTCGCGGTCTTCGTCGACTACGCGCACACGCCCGACGCGCTCGAAAATGTCGTCGAGGCGTGCCGCCGCTTCACGGCCGGGCGGCTCATCACGGTCTTCGGCTGCGGCGGCGACCGCGATCCCGGCAAACGCCCGCTCATGGCCCGCGCGGCCGCGGCGGCGTCGGACGTCGTGGTGGTCACCAGCGACAACCCGCGCACCGAGGACCCGCACGCGATCATCGCGCAGATCCTCGCGGGGCTGGCCGACGCGGCCCGCGACCGCATCGAGGCCGGCGAGCTCGCCGCTTATGACGGCTCGCGCGCTCTGCACGTCGATGCCGACCGGCGACGCGCGATCGAAACCGCGGTGCTGGCGGCGCGGCGCGGCGACACGGTGCTGATCGCCGGAAAAGGCCACGAGGACTACCAGATCATCGGACGCGAGAAGATCCACATGGACGACCGCGAGGAAGCCGCGGCCGCTCTGAAAAAACGCGCGGCGGCAAGCCGTCGCACGGCATGAACGCGGAGACGAGATGAGTTTCCCGTATTGGAATGCGGATTTCATCGAGAAGACGAGCGGCGGCGAACGCTTCGGCGATTCGGGCGCGGCGACGCGGGAGTTTCGGGGGATCTCCACCGACACGCGGACGATCGGCGAAGGCGACTGGTTCGTCGCGCTCAAGGGTCCGAACTTCGACGGCCACGATTACATCGGCGCGGCCTTCGACGCCGGCGTGCGCGGATTCGTCGTTGAGCGTTCGTTCGTTCCTTCGCCCGCGCATGCCTCCGCCGTGTTCGTGCGCGTGACCGATACGCTCGCGGCGCTCGGCGACATCGCCCACGCGCACCGGCTGCGCTTTCGCGTTCCGCTCGTCGCCATCACCGGATCGAACGGCAAGACGACGACCAAGGAGATGCTCGGCGCCATTCTCGCCAAGCACTTCTCCGGTCGCGTGCTCGTGACGCAGGGCAATTTCAACAACCTCATCGGCCTGCCGCTGACGCTGTTTCGGCTGAACGGCGAGCACCTCGCGGCGGTGGTCGAGATGGGCATGAGCCGCCGCGGAGAGATCCGCCGCCTCGCCGAAATCGCGAGCGCCGACATCGGCATCGTGACCAACGTCAGCCCCGTCCATCTCGAACACCTGACGAATATCCGCGACGTGGCCGAGGCCAAGCGCGAGCTCTTCGAACGCTTCGGCGAGAATCAGGTGGCCGTACTCAACGCCGACGATCCGCTCGTCTTCGAGATGAGCCGAGTCGGGAAGTTTCCCGTGCGCAGTTTCGGCATCGACAACCCCGCCGACGTGACCGCGGCCGACATCGCAACGCGCAGCTTCGAGGGCATCGACTTCACGCTGCGCGTGGGCGAGACGTTCGCGCGCGTCGCGCTCACGTGCGTCGGCCGACACAACGTGCACAACGCGCTCGCGGCGGCCGCGGCGGCGACGCAGCTCGACGTTCCGATCGAGACGATTGTCGCGGGGCTCGAATCGTTCCGTCCCGCCGCGATGCGCATGCGGATCCTCGACATCCTGCGCGTGAAAGTCATCGACGACACGTACAACGCGAGCCCGCGCAGCATGGACGCCGCGCTTTCGACGCTGCAGGAGCTCGCGGGCGACGGCCGTCAGGTTGTCGTGATGGGCGACATGAAGGAACTCGGCGCGGAGACCGAGGCCGCGCATCGGCGCGTCGGCCGTCACATCGCCAAGAACGGCGTGTGGCGACTCGTCGTCATCGGCGAGTCGGCCCCGTGGGTGGTCGAAGGCGCGACCGAGGAAGGCATGAAGTCCTCGCAAATCGTCCACGCGACGAATCACCGCGACATCGTGGAATACCTGCGCAACGTGCTGGGCGGCGGTGATGTGGTGCTCGTAAAGGGCTCGCGCGCGATGCGCATGGAACTCGTGGTGCGCGGACTCAAGGGCGAGGCGTTCTGATGCTCTACCACCTGCTCGTGTCGCTCGCGGACCGCATCAGCGTTTTCAACGTGGTGCGGTATCTGACGTTCCGCACGGCGGCGGCGAGCCTGACCGCGATGCTGCTTTCGTTTCTGCTCGGTCCGTGGCTGATCCGCAAACTCACGGCCATGAAGATCGGCCAGACGATCCGCATCGACGGTCCGCAGACGCATTTGTCCAAGGCCGGGACGCCGACCATGGGCGGCAGTCTCATCATCCTCGCCATTCTCGGCCCGACCCTGCTGTGGGCCGACCTGCGCGACTGGTACGTCTGGTCGGTGACGACGGTCGTCGTCGGCTATGGCCTCATCGGGTTCTGGGACGACTACCTGAAGCTGACGAAGAAGAACCCCAAGGGCGTGAGCGGTCGCGCAAAGATGGCCGGGCAGATCGTATTCGGCCTCGCCGCCGCCCTCATGATTTTTCATCACCCGAGTTTCTCGACGGTCATGACCGTGCCGTTCTTCAAGAACTTCTCGATCGATCTCGGGTACGCCTACCTGCCCTTCATGGTGCTCGTGATGGTGGCGGCGAGCAACGCGGTCAATCTGACCGACGGGCTCGACGGCCTCGCCATCGGCCCGACGATGATCAGCGCGGGCACGTTCCTGATTCTCGCGTACGTCGCGGGGCACATCAAACTCGCGAACTATCTGCAGATCACTTACGTTTCGGGTTCGGGAAACCTGTCGATCATCTGCGCGACCATGATCGGCGCGGGCTTGGGATTCCTCTGGTTCAACACTTATCCCGCGCAGGTGTTCATGGGCGACGTGGGGTCGCTGCCGCTGGGCGGCGCGCTCGGCGCGATCGCGTGCATCACCAAAAACGAATTGTTGTTGCTTCTGATCGGCGGCGTGTTCGTGCTCGAAACCGTGAGCGTCATCGTGCAGGTCGCGAGCTTCAAACTCACGGGCAAACGCGTTTTCGCCATGGCGCCCATCCACCACCACTACGAACTCAAGGGCTGGCCGGAGCCCAAGATCATCGTCCGGTTCTGGATCGTGTCGATCATTCTTTCGCTGTTTTCGCTCATGACGCTGAAGTTGAGATAGGGACACCGACGTTGCCGACGACCTTCGCCATCGACTCCGCCGCCACCGCGATCCACGGACGCAAGGTGCTCCTCGTGGGCCTCGGGCGCTCGGGCATGGCGGCGCTCAAGCTGCTGGTCGCCCGGGGCGCGCGCGTCAACGTCACCGACGAGGCGGATGTCTCGAAGCTCGGCCCGGGCCTGATGGAGGCGTCGCAATACGCCGAGAAGATCGGCGTCGGCGCTTTCCGCGAGGAGTGGTTCGACCGCGCCGAGCTCATCGTCGTATCGCCGGGCGTGCCGCTGGCGCACGAGATCTTCCGGGCGCCCCGCAAGCGCGGCGTGCCGATCGTCGCCGAGGTGGAGCTCGCGTCCTGGTTCGTGTCCGTTCCCGTGCTCGGCGTGACGGGCAGCAACGGCAAAAGCACCGTCACGGCGCTCGCGGGCGAGATGCTGCGCGCCTCGGGCCTGCGTCCCTTCGTCGGCGGCAACCTCGGCGTCGCGCTCTCGCACCTGCCGCTCGCGCGCGAAGAGCACGACATCGCCGTCGTCGAACTGTCGAGCTTCCAACTCGAAGCCACCGACCGGCTGCACCCGGTCGCCGCGCTCATCACCAACCTCACGCCCAATCACCAGGACCGATACCCATCGTTCGACGACTACGTTCGGGCGAAGCTCAACATCTTCCGGCGCATGGACGCCCGGGACACCTCGATCCTCAACGCGCGCGACGACGGCACCGCGCGGCACGTGCGCAACGCCCCCGGGCGGACGTGGTGGTTCGGCGATCCGGATCGCCCGGGCGCGCATGTGCGCGATGGTCGGCTCGTCATCGCGACCGACACGCTTCGCGCCGAACTCGACCTCGCGTCGTTTCGATTGCCGGGCGCGCACAACGTCGAAAATCTCGAGGCCGCGGCGCTGCTCGCCCTCGCGGGCGGGGCGACCGAGGGCGGCATCGCGGCGGCGATGGCCTCGTTCCCGGGGCTCGATCATCGACTCGAATTCGTGCTCGACAGCCAGGGCGTGCGTTTCGTGAACGACTCGAAGGCGACGTCGGTGGACGCCGTCGCGACGGCGCTCGAAGCCATGAACGGACGCGTGATCCTGCTGCTCGGCGGACACGACAAGGGCGGCGACTTCACGCAGCTCGCCGACCTCCTGCGCTCGCGCGCGCGGCTTGTGATCTGTTTCGGCGAGTCGGGTCCCCAGATCGCGGAACAGCTCGCGGGCATCGTGTCGGTCGAGGTTGCGACGCGCCTCGATGACGCCTTCGTGAAGGCGCTGGCCGCCGAAACCCCCGGCGACACGGTCCTGCTTTCGCCGGGTTGCACGAGCCACGACGCCTATCGCGATTTCGAACAACGGGGCGAACACTTCCGGGAGCTGTGCCGTGCGCTTTGACGACCACCGCCCCCTGCCCTTCGTGCCCGGCCGGGTGGACCCCTGGACGGCGGTTTTGCCGTGCCTCCTCGCGTTCTGGGGCGTCGTGATGGTGTATTCGGCCACGGTCGTCACCGGCGCGGAAGCCCTGTCGAATCACTACCTCGCCAAGCAGCTCCTCTTCTCGCTCGCCGGCGTCGTCGCGATGGTCGTCGTCACGCGGATCGATTACCGCAAGCTCGGTAAACCCCGCTTCGTGTACCTGCTGCTTTTTGCCACCGTGGCGCTGCTCGTTCTCGTGCACATCGAGCCTTTCGGCGCGCGGCGCGGCGGCGCGAGCCGGTGGATCGATCTCGGGTTCACGAGTTTCCAGCCCAGCGAACTCGCCAAGGCCGTCGTCGTGATTTTTCTCGCGTCGAGCGTGGCGCGCAAGGGCGAGGAGAAGATGTCGACGTGGCGATTCGGGATCGCTCCCCATCTGCTGATCCCCGGCGTCGTCGTCGGGCTGTTCATGACGCAGCCCGACTTCGGCAGCACGGCGATTCTTTGCCTCATCATCGGCGTCATGCTGTACGTGGGCGGCGCGCGGATCTCGCATCTGGTGCTGCTCGCCGCGCCCGCGCTCGTCGGCGCCGCGGCGGCCATCATCACCGCGCCGTACCGGCTCAAACGGATTCTCGCTTTCTGGAATCCGTGGGCCGACCCGCGCGGCAGCGGGTATCAGGTCATCGAGAGCCTCGTGGCCGTGGGAAGCGGCGGCGTGTGGGGGCGTGGTCTCGGCGACGGCCGGCAGAAACTTAAATACCTGCCCGAGATTCACACGGACTTCATCTTCTCGAACATCGCCGAGGAAGCCGGACTCATCGGCGTCGCGATCACGATGGTCCTGTTTGCGATTCTCGTGATCCGCGGAATGCGAATCGCGCGACGCGCGCCCGATCCCTTCGGTCGCTATCTCGCGTGGGGCGTGTCGAGCCTGCTCGGTCTCGAAATCGTGCTCAACCTCGGCGTGGTGATGTCGCTGCTGCCGACCAAGGGCCTCGCCCTGCCGTTTTTGTCGTATGGCGGCACGTCCGTCGTCATCAGCTTCATGCTCGTCGGCCTGCTGCTCTCGGTGAGCCGCTGGAGCGAGCCGGAGTCGGCGCGATGAGAGTGGTCTTCGCCGGCGGTGGAACGGGGGGGCATCTCATGCCCGCGCTCGCCATCGCGACCGCGCTGCGCCGCCGTGCGCCCGGCGCCGAAGTGCTGTTCGTCGGCACGGCCCGCGGCATCGAGGTCGAGAAGGTGCCCGCCGCCGGGTGGGAACTGCGTCTGGTCTCCGGCGGCCCAGTCAAGGGCGTCGGCGCGATTCGGGCCATGCGCAATCTCGCGTCGTCGCTGCGCGGCGTCGCCCAGACGTGGCGGCTGCTCGGCCGCCCGCGCGCCGACGTGGTGGTCTGCGTGGGCGGTTACGCGAGTTTCGCCGCGGGCGTCGCCGCGTGGCTGCGTCGCATTCCCGTCGTGGTGTTGGAACAGAACGCGATCCCCGGTCGCACGAACCGACTTCTGTCGCGCTTCGCTTCGCTCGCCATCGCCCCTTTCGAGGCGGCGATCGCGCGCCTGCACGGCCGCCGCCGCGAGGTCTGCGCCAATCCCGTTCGGCCGGATCTCGTCGAGCGGTTCGCGACGCTCCGGCAGGCGAAGACGGAAGATGCGTTTCACCTGTTCGTGTTCGGCGGCAGCCAGGGCGCGCGCCGTCTCAACGAGGCGACGCGCGAGTTCGCGGCGAAAAACGCGCCGCGCATCGGCCGGGATCTCGTCGTCACGCACCAGACCGGTCGCCTCGATTTCGACACGGTCTCGGCGTTCTACCGCGAGCGAAACGTCGCGGTGGACGTGCGCGCGTTCATCGACGACATGGCCGAGGCCTACGCGCGCTGCGATCTGGTGGTGTGCCGCGCCGGGGCGACGAGCATCGCGGAGCTCGCCGCGCTCGGCCTGCCCGGCGTGCTCGTGCCCTACCCCTTCGCCGCGGACGACCACCAACGCGCCAACGCGGCCGCCCTCGTCGAGGCGGGCGCGGCGCGCGCAATCGACGATGCGGCCCTCGACGCGGACTCGCTGGCCGCCGTGATCGACGAACTCGGCCGCGACCGTTCGCGTCTCGCGGCCATGGCCGAGGCCGCACGGCGGTTCGGCCGGCCCGACGCCGCGGACCACGTGGCGATGCGCGTGCTGGATTTGGGAGGCCTGGCTCATGTTTCGTAAAACACGGTCCATTCACTTCGTCGGCATCGGCGGCATCGGGATGAGCGGCATCGCCGAGGTGCTGCTCAATCTCGGCTACGTCGTGTCCGGCTCCGATCTGTCGGAAAGCGCCATCACGCGACGTCTGCGCGAACTCGGCGCGACGATCGCGATCGGCCATTCGGCGGCCCATATCGAGGGCGCGGAGGTGCTCGTCACCAGCTCGATCATCCGCCCCGACAACCCCGAGGTCGTGGCCGCGCGCGAGCGGTTCATCCCCGTCATCCCGCGCGCCGAGATGCTGGCCGAACTGATGCGCATGAAGAAATTCGGCATCGCGATCGCCGGCACGCACGGCAAGACGACGACGACGAGCATGATCGCGACGATTCTCGGCGCGGCGAATTTCGATCCCACGGTCGTGGTGGGCGGGCGGCTCGACTCCATCGGCGGATCGAACGCGCGGCTCGGCGAGGGCGACTATCTCGTCGCCGAGGCCGACGAATCGGACGGCAGTTTCCTGCTGCTCTCCCCGACGATCGGCGTGGTCACGAACATCGACCCCGAACACATGGACTACTACACGGGGCTCGAACACCTGAAGAAGACCTTCGAGATCTTCATCAACAAGATCCCGTTTTACGGCCTGATGGTGCTGTGCATCGACCACGAGAACGTGCAGGCGCTGCTGCCGAAGATGCACAAGCGCTACGTCACCTACGGCCTCTCGCCGCAAGCCGACCTTTCCGCCGAGGACATCCGCTTCGACGGCTTCGACACGCATTTCGCCGTCGTGCACGCGCGGCAGGGGCGGCTCGGCGAGGTGCGCATCTCGATGCCCGGACTGCACAATGTGTACAACGCGCTCGCGGCGGTCGCCGTGGGACTGGAGCTCGAAATTCCCTTCGACCGCATCGCGGGCGCGCTCGCGGGATTCACCGGGCCGCACCGGCGTTTCCACCGCATCGCCGATGTGGGCGGCGTGCTCGTGATCGACGACTACGGACATCATCCCGCCGAGGTGAAGGCCACGCTCGCCGCCGCCAAGAGCGCGTTCGACCGTCGCATCGTGGCCGCGTTCCAGCCGCACCGGTATTCGCGCACGCGCGACCGGTACGACGAATTCCTCACGGCGTTCAACGAGGCCGACGTGCTCGTCGTCACCGAGATCTACGCCGCGTCGGAAAAACCCATCGAGGGCGTCACCGCGAAAAAACTCGCCGACGGCATCCGTGCGTGCGGGCATCGCCATGTGATCTTCGAGCCCGACCGCGCAAAGCTCGCGGCCCTGCTCACCGATCTCGCGCGGCCCGGCGACATCGTCCTGACGCTCGGCGCGGGCGACATCACCAAGACCGCGAAGGAACTGCGCGACCTGCTCGTCGCGCGTGCCGGAGGAAACGCGTGACGCACGCCGCGTCGCCATACGAGGCGCTCTATCGCGACCTCGCACGAGCATTCGGCGACCGGGCCGAACGCGACGCGCCCATGTCCGAGCGCATCAACTTCCGCGTCGGCGGCCCGGCGGACATCCTCGTCGCGCCGACGGACGTCGAGGGATTGCAGACGCTTTTCCGCCTCATCGACGGATCGGGCGTGCCGATTTTCATCCTCGCGAGCGGCACGAATCTCGTGGTGCGTGACGGCGGCATCCGCGGCGTCGTCATCGACATGACGCGCGGCTTCGACGAACTCGTGTTTTCGCCCGGCCCCGACGGCGCGACGCACCTGCGCGTCGGCGCGGCACGGCAGGTGCGCGACGTGGTCGAGGCATGCGCCGGGCGCGGGCTGGCCGGCATGGAGTGGGGCGCGGGAATCCCCGGCACCATCGGCGGCGGCATCAAAGGCAACGCGGGCACCCGCGACGGCGATTTCGCCGGCACGCTCGTCGAGGTCGCCATGGTGCACCCCGGCGGCGAGCACCGCGTCTACGCGCGCGACGAACTGCGTTTCGAGTATCGGGGTCTCGCGATGGACCGGCCCTTCATCGTCGTGCGGGCTCTGCTGCGCCTGCATGACGGCGACCGCGCCGCGATCCGCAAGGCCATCGACGACATGATCGCGTGGCGCAACCAACGCCAGCCCTACGAGATGCCGAGCGCGGGCTCGATCTTCAAGAATCCCGAACATGCCCCGGCGGGCCGTCTGATCGATCAGGCCGGGCTCAAGGGCACGCGCGTCGGCAACGCCATGGTGTCGGACGTGCACACGAATTTCATCGTCAATCTCGGCGGCGCGCGCGCCGCGGACATCATCGAGCTGATCGGCATCGTCAAGGCCCGAGTGCTCGAAGTCCACGGCGTCGAATTGAAAACCGAGGTCATCCTCGTCGGGGAAGATCCCGCGATGGACGACCGTGCGCCCGCCACGGAGGTCGCCCATGTGGAAAGATAAACGGGTCGCCGTGCTGCTGGGAGGTCCGTCCACCGAACGCGACGTGAGCCTGCGGTCGGGCGCGGCCTGCGCCGCGGCGCTGCGCCGCAAGGCCTACGACGTGGTTGAGATCGACGTGGGATGGGATCTCGCGTCGCGGCTCGTGGACGAGCGCATCGACGTCGCCTTCAACATTCTGCACGGCAAGTACGGCGAGGACGGGTGCGTGCAGGGCGTTCTCGAACTGCTGCGGATTCCCTACACGGGCTCCGGGGTGTTCGCGTCCGCCGCGGCCATGGACAAGGTCGCCACCAAGGCGATTCTCGCCGCCGAGTCGCTGCCCGTCGCGCCGCACCGCCTGCTCACGCACGGCGCGCGCTTCGAACAGATCGCCGACGCCTTCGCGCTGCCGTGGGTCGTCAAACCCGCGACCGAGGGGAGCAGCGTCGGCATCTCGATCGTCACGCGCCGGGACGCCTTCGCCGTGGCGATCTCCAAGGCCCTCGCCTACGACCGGCGCGTACTGGTGGAGCCCTACATCAAGGGCCGCGAGATGTCGGTGGGCGTGCTCGACGCCCGCGCGCTGGGCATCGTCGAGATCGTTCCGAAGCCCGTCGAGGGCGAGGAGATCTCATTCTACGACTACACGCACAAGTACACCGCGGGCATGACGGAATACGTCACATCGCCGGAGAACTTCGACCTCGCAGCCCGGCGGCGCGCGTACGAGCTGGCCGAGCGCGCCTGCACGGCGCTGGGCGTCGAGGGCGGCGCGCGGGTCGATTTCATTTACTCCGAGGCGGGTGAGTACGTGATCATCGAGGTCAACACGCTGCCGGGCATGACCGAGCTGTCGCTATTGCCGATGACGGCGCGCGACGGCGCGGGGCTCGGCTTCGACGACCTCGTGGAAAAGATGCTCGCGGGCGCGCGACTGAAGATGGGACAGTGAGGAAGCGAATCATGTGGCCGATGACCCGGGAACGACAAAGCGAAGGGCGATACGACGCGTGGCGCGAACGTGCCGCCGACGTGCGCGACGCCGCCGTGCGGGCCCGGTTCTTTTTCGCTCTGGTCGCCGTCGCCCTCGTCGCGTTCGTTTTGCGCGGACTGGTCACGCACTCGCCGCTCTTCGCGCTCAAGGCGATCGAAGTGAGCCGCTGCGAGCACGTGACGAGCGACGAAATCCACCGGTTCCTCGAACTCTATCCGCGCCAGAGCCTGTTCGCGGTGGAACTGACGCCGATCCGCGAGCGGCTGCTCGACCACCCCTGGGTGGCCGACGCGCGCGTGCGGCGCGTTTGGCCCGACACGGTTTCGATCGAGATCACCGAGCGCCGCCCCGTGGCGACGATTCTCATCTCCGCCGACGAGGACGCGGCGGTGCGCGCCGAGGGCCGCATCCGCAAGCACATGAACCTGTATTTCGTGGACGACCGCGGCGTCGTCTTCAGTCCCGTTCCCGTGGGCGACCATCGCCGCCTGCCCGTGCTCACGGGCTTTTCGCGCAAGGACTTCGTCGCGGCGCGCTCTCCCGACACGCCGGTGCGACGCATCTCCGAGGCGGTGGAGTTGCTCGGGCAGGCGCGGCTCGACTGGGACGACGACCTGCCGCCGATTCAGGAGATCGCGTACGACGGCGCCCGGGGCTTCTCGATTCTCGTCGACCGCACGCGCGTCGTCGTGGGACCCGCGCCGTTCCAGGATGTGTTTTTCCGGCTCGAAACCGTGCTGCGCCATCTCGGACCCCGCTGGACCGACGTGACGCGCATCGACCTGTCGTTGCCGGACCGGGCCGTGGTGAAGGGGTTGCGGGAGGAGAAGCCGTCATGAAGGGACGATCGGACTTGATTGCCGGACTCGATATCGGCACGTCCAAAATCGGGTGCGTCGTCGCCGAGCCGACCGATGCGGGCCTCAACATCCTCGCGGTGGGTTCGCACCCCAGCAAGGGCATGCGCAAGGGCGTGGTCATCAACATCGAGACCACGGTCGCGTCGATCCGCCGCGCGCTCGAAGAGGCCGAGATCATGAGCGGCGCGCGCATCGCCGGCGTCTTCGCGGCGGTGTCGGGCGGCCACATCAAGTCGTTCAACAGCCACGGCATGATCCCGCTGCGCGGCGAAGAGGTCACGCAAAAAGACGTGGACCGCGTGCTCGACGCGGCGAGCGCCGTCGCGATCCCCACCGACCGCGAGATCCTGCACGTGCTGCCGTGGGAGTTCATCGTCGACGAGCAGCGCGGCATCCGCGATCCGCTGGGCATGAACGGCGTACGCCTCGAGGTCAACTGCCACATCATCACGGGCGCGGTCGCCTCGTCGTCGAACGTGGTGAAGTGCTGCAACCAGGTGGACCTGCACGTGGACGGCATGGTGTTCGAACCGCTCGCCGCGTCGCTGGCCGTGCTCTCCGAGGCCGAGCGCGACATGGGCGCGGTGGTGATCGACATCGGCGGCGGCACCAGCGACATCGCCGTCTATCACGAGGGCTGCCTCGTGCATTCCGCCGTGCTCGCGCTCGGCGGCGGCCACGTGACGAACGATATCGCCCACGGCCTGCGTCTGCCGGCCTACCCCACGGCGGAAAACCTCAAGATCAAGTACGGCGCGGCGGTGGCCGCGGACATCGACCCCGACGAAACGGTCGAGATCAACGACGGCGGGCGCGATCCGAAGTGGGTGGCGCGTCAGGTGCTGTGCGAGATCATCGAGCAGCGCTGCGACGAGATCCTGCGTCTCATTCACGCGGAGCTCGACGCGGCGGGCTATCTGCACGTCACGCGCGCGGGGCTCGTGCTCACGGGCGGCTGCGCGCTGCTGGCGGGCATCGACCGGCTCGCCGAGCAGGTCTTCGATACGCCGGCGCGCGTGGGCTTTCCGCTCGGCGTGACGGGCCGCGCCGATCTCGTGCGCGATCCGGCCTTCGCCACGGCAGTCGGGCTCGTGCACTTCGGGCGCGACGAACTGGCGCGCGGCGGCGGAAAGCCGGCCAAGAGCTCGAAAATCCAGAATCGGTGGCACCGGACCAAAGAGTGGATCAAGGACTTCTTTTAAGGGCACTCCCGCGCGGGCGCGGGCTTTTCACGGAGGAGCGATCGCATGATTGAGATGATTGAGCGGCACGAAACGGCGGTGATCAAGGTGATCGGTGTGGGCGGCGGCGGAGGCAACGCCGTGAACACGATGATCCAGTCCGGCATGGGCGGCGTCGAGTTCATCGCCTGCAACACGGACGCACAGGCGCTGGAGTCGAACCTCGCGCCGTGCCACATCCAGATCGGACGGGGACTGGGCGCGGGGGGAAACCCCGATGTCGGCCGTCAGGCGGCCGAGGACGCCGAGGACGCGATCCGTCGCCACATCGAGGGCGCCCACATGATCTTCGTGACCGCGGGCATGGGCGGCGGCACGGGCACCGGCGCGGCCCCGGTCATCGCGCGGATCGCGCGCGAGATGGATGCGCTCACGGTCGCCATCGTGACCAAGCCGTTCATCTTCGAAGGACATCGACGCCAGCGCCAGGCCGATGAAGGGCTCGACGCGCTCACGGAGCACGTCGACACGCTCATCACGATTCCGAACCAGAAGCTGCTCGCCATCGCCGGGCGCGACACGTCGATGCTCGACGCGTTCCGCAAGGCCGACGAGGTGCTGCTCAACGCGGTGCAGTCGATCTCCGACCTCATCACCGTGCCCGGGCTCATCAACCTCGACATCAACGACGTGCGCACGATCATGAAGGATATGGGCGTGGCGCTCATGGGCACCGGCATCGCCACCGGCGACAACCGGGCCATCGAAGCCGCGAACATGGCGATCTCCAGCCCGCTGCTCGAGAGCGTCGAGATCCGCGGCGCGCAGGGCGTGCTCATCAACATCACCGGCTCGTCGGACATGACGCTGGCCGAGGTCAACGACGCGGCGAGTCTGGTGCAGGAAGCCGCCGAAGCCGCGACCGACCGCGCCAACATCATCTTCGGAGCGGTGATCGACGAGCGCATGGGCGACGCGGTGCGCATCACCGTTATCGCCACCGGCTTCGACTGCGCCGCCGTGGAATGGGGATCGACGACGATTCGCCGCGACGAACCCGTCGCCGTGCCGCGACGCAGCGAGCCGCTACCGGTCTCGCGCCCGTCGGTGATCTCGCGGCGGTTCGACGAGCGGCCCGCGCCGCCCGCGCGCGAAAACCGCCCCGTGATCCGCATGGGCCGCGTCTCCGACGTGGACAACGAGGCGCGCGAACAGGTCGCCACGCACGCCCGGCCCGAAGTGAAAGCCGCCGCCGGTGGACGCCGCCGCGACGCGCGACAGGGCGAGGACTACGACATCCCGACGTTCCTGCGCCGCCTGGCAGACTGACCGAAGCGACCGGGCGAAACGTCCGGCGAAAGACGACGAACACCGCGGAGCGAACGCGCTCCAAAGACGCTCTTTGACACGAAACGAATCGGCGCGATCGGAGGCTCCTTCGCCGGTCGTGTCGCGGGGACCGCGCCCGCCTCTTGCGGTCTCCAAACGGCGCCCGGGTTCCCCACCCGCCGCCGCAACATCCCTTTTTCGGCCACCGGTTTGCCGCTCGGTGGCCCTTTTTTTATCTCGAATTCGGGGATGCCCGCCCAATTGGCTAATGCCGAAATGAATTGGCTACTAATCGGCTATTGGTTGCGTGAGCGGCGACGCGGCCACCTGCCCCGGCTTGGGCAGGCGGCGCGCGAAACGCAGCGCCACGAGCGGACCGCCGAGGTGGTGCTCGATTTGCGCGGGCAGGAGCGCGGCCAGTGCATCCTGATCCGCTTTCGACAAGACGCACGACAGCAGCTCCTCGTTCGGCCCATGGAATGAATCGCCCATGAAGGCGCGTGCGGCGGGGCCGATCGTCGCGAGTTGGTGATCGGCGAGGCAGCGCGAACACACGATGCCGCCGCGCAGCGTCGAGTAGCGTGCCGCGTCGTCCGTCCGCGCGGCGCGTCCGCACACCACGCAGTTCGTCAGATTCGGCGCGAGGCCCGTCGCGGCGAGCGTTGCCGCCTCGAAAACCCGCAGCACGACCGGGCGCACGCCCGATTCGAGCGCCGCGAGCGTGAGGCACGCCGCGTCGAACAGCTCGGGTTCGGCGTGATTTTCGACCGAGACGCGGCGCGTCACCTCGATCACGTGCGCGAGGGCGGCGAAGGCGGCGACGGAAGCGGCATTCGCCCAGTGGCCGTCGATCATCTCGCCGGAGTCCACGGTCGGCATCCCGCCGCGCCGGGCCGACACGCGCACACGCACGAGGTTGCCGAGATCGAAGACGTTGGCGAAGCGCTTCTGGCTCTTGCGCACGCCGCGCACCAGAGCCGAGACGAGCCCCTGCTCGCGCGAGACGAGCCACGCGACCCGGTCGCTTTCGCGAAACGGGATCAGCTTGACGACGAGGGCGGTCAGCTCGACGCGCGACACGTCACGTCCGCTTCGACGCCGTCAGCCGCTGGCGGTGGACTTCATACAGCGCGCAAGCCGTGGCGGCGGCGACATTGAGCGACGCGATCGGTCCCGCGGCCGGCAGGCGGCACACGCGGTCGGTGTGCTCGCGCACGAGCCGCCGCGCGCCCTTGCCCTCGCTGCCCATGACGATCGCCACGTCGCCCGACAGATCGATCTCATGCAACATCGCTTCGCCGTCCGCCTCGAGCGAATAACACCAGAAGCCCGCTTCCTTCAGCGTTTCCAGCGCGCGCGTCAGGTTGGTCGCCGTCACGATCGGCACCGCGTCCGACGCGCCCGACGAGATCTGGTCGACCAGCGGCGTGACCTGCGCGCTGCGATCGCGGGGCAGCACCACAAAACTCACGCCGAACGCACCGCAACTGCGCAGGATCGCGCCAAGGTTTTGCGGATCGGTCACGCCGTCGAGCACCACGGCGACGCGCCCGCCGGCGGGGATGCGCTTGAGCGTTTCCTCCAGGGTCGCGCCTTCATGAGCACGCACGTCCGCCACCACGCCCTGATGGCGACGCGAGGGGTCCTTGCGGTCGAGCTCGTGGCGCGGGACCGATTCGATGGGCACCCCGGCGCGCCGCGCGAGATCGGCGAGCTTTCCGAAACGATCAGCCCGTTCGCGATCGAGATAGATGCGCGTGACGCGCCCGGAAGACGACGCCAGCGCCGCTTCGACCGCGTGAATTCCGACAATCCGCTGCGTCATGCCCGTCCCCAAAAAACTCTTCGCGCCCTTCTACCGCGTTCGGGGCCGATTACCTAGCGGAATACCACCGGAAAATTCTTCCGGCGGACATCCGGAGCGTCACCGCGAAATCAAGGCAATTTATCGAAAACGCCTGACCGACGGTCGGAATCACATTCGGGATGACCCTTGCATAAAGTCCGCAGGGAAACATGTCGATACGTTCTGAGGGGAGAGCGGACATGCGAAGGAT
Source organism: Deltaproteobacteria bacterium (assembly GCA_020845895.1). Classification (NCBI taxonomy): domain Bacteria; kingdom Pseudomonadati; phylum Myxococcota; class Myxococcia; species Deltaproteobacteria bacterium. Next base: position 26,740 of record JADLEX010000113.1, read on the forward strand.
CCTAAAAACACCGATCGACCGCAAACGTGGCGGCTATTCGTTCATCGAGATCATGATGGTGCTCCTGATCGCGAGCATTGTCTTCGTCGGCTGGTATCGCACCATGTCGTGGACGCGTCACCGCGCCATGCTGGCCGTCTTCATGTCCGACATCCGGCAGGTCAAGATCGCGGCGGGGCGTTTCCAAACCGACGTCGGCGCTTACCCGCCCGACGTCAACCGCGGCATCGACCCCGGCATGATCGACAAGTTCGGCTGGCAGACCGGCGGCCACTCTGCCAAGTGGAATACCCTGGATCTGAGCGGTTGGAAGGGACCATATTTGGCCGAATGGAAAACGTGGAAGCGCAACCCCTGGGGAGGGCTCTACGACTGGGACAACTACGAACCCGGCTACAACTACATGGGCATCACGGGTGGTGCGGTCTATCTGACGCTCAAGCCCAGCACCTGGGGCGGTCAGGACGGTTTGCCCAAACCCATGTACGAGGACATGCTGGAAGACTTGGGACTCGACACGAGTTCCTGGGAGTACGTCGTCGCGGTCCGAATGGGCCACTACCCCAGCACCAACCAAAACCTGGGCGGCGCCCACTAGCGGAGGATCATCCCGTCAGTTGTGCCGCTCGTTGTGCAGGCACCACCACCGCCCCGCGCCGAACCAGTAGTCGACGACCGGAGCATCCTTGGGCGGCTTTTTGTTGAGCGGGCAGACGATCAGCCCGGCATGATGCCGTTCGTCGAGGTCGATCACCATTTTTTGCGGATACGTCTCGCCCGGCGCGGGAAGAAAGATCAGCACCATCCTGCGCGCGCCGTCCGGAAGCGTCATCAGATAACCGGTGGACAGCAGGGGAACCTCGATGTTTTCCTCCGCCAGGACGCTCCACAGCGTCTCGTCGGCGGCCTGCTGATTGAGATGGCACATCTTCGCGTAGCGCATGTCGCGGTACTCGCCGATCTTGAAGACGAGCAGGAAGCCCAGCACCACCGCGGTCAGCAGCAAAAGCAGATCAATCAGGGCGATTCCGCGTCGCCGACTGTGCGCGCGATGCATCATTCGATCGCCAGTTCCCCGGCTCCCGTCGCGTAAAGCTTGACGAAGCGGAATTGGTCGGCACGCGGCAGCGAGAGCACAAAACCCGACTTCGGTTCGAGCACGTAGTTGAATCGCTCCTCGGTCTTCATGATCTTCGGCTCGACCGGCAGATAGTCCGGAACGAGCGCCTTGATGTCCGCGGGATATCGCCCCTTGGCAGCGCGGTACTGGAAGATCTTCGCCAGCACGTGCGTGAACTGCGGCGCCGGCGTGTCGTTCTCCCACAGGCGGGGATCGCTCACGGAAATGGTCGCCTGAGCATAGTCCAGACGGCTATTGATCCACAGGTGCGCCAGGACGAGTGCGACGACGGCCAGCACGAGCGGCAGGCTGACCTGCACATTGAATCGTTCCCGCCAAGAGACGCGATGCGCCCGGTCGTGCGCGCGCCGCGCAAACTCCTGCTGCTCCTCGACCGCGCGGTTGGAGTGCGCGTCGACCGCCGTGTCGACGTTGCAGGTCGGGCACGTGATCTGATCGCTGTCGCCCGAAAAGACCATGCAGTCGCCGCAGACCGGCTGGCCGCACAGCGAGCATTCGTAGAGCGCGTCCTCGCGAGGATGGCGGTAACACTTCATCGGCGATTCTCCGCCTATCCGCTTAGGCCGCGACGGGGGTCGTGTCAAGAATCGACGGCGCGCACGGCCTGGGCATGCTGCGCCCATGGCCAACGCGCCGGTCCGTGATTATGCTCTTGCGTCGGCGCGCCACGCGCCGCGCTGCCGGCAACGAACAACCGGCGGGGAGGACGACGTGCGCTGCCCGGCCTGCGATTCCCCCGAGATCCGCGAGCTGCCCGAGCCGTTTGGGCCGCGCGAAGCGCCCGTACCCTATGCGCGGTGCTTGGCGTGCGCGAGCCTGTTCGCGGTCGGCGCCCTAGCCGCGCATGCGCTCGGGGCGCACGACTGGACGCGCGTTCCGCGCCCCGCGCCCCATTCACGACAAGCTTGGCGCATCGCGCGAATGCTGCGCGGCGTGGGCGACGTGGCGCTCGTCGGCCGGGCCGATGCCGCGCTGATGGCGGCGCTCGCGAAGCGGGGCCTGCGCGTGTCCGCCTGCGATCCGAACGGCGACATCGCGCTGCCGCTCTCCAAGTCGGGCCTTTCCGTTTTCGTCGGGACTCCCGGTGCGGGCGCGCTCGCCGGTGAGTTCGATCTGGCGATCGTCGAGGGGCTCGTCGAATACGCGGCGCACCCGGTCGAGGAACTCGCCGCCATTCGCCGCGCGCTGCGGCCGGGTGGGCGCGCGCGCATCGAGACGCCGCAGGCCGACGGCCTCGCGCTCCAGCAGCATGGCGCGGACTTTTTTCTTTTTGCGCCGCCCGCCGCGCGGCTGCTGCCGAGCTTCGATGGTCTCGCGAAATTGTGCGCCCGGGCGGGATTCGAGTTCGTCACGCGCTCCGATGCCCCGCCGCGCTCGGGAAGTTGGCACTTTCGCACGCAGACCTACTCGCGATCTTGGGTGCGGGTGCTGGAGCGCGCGATCGACCCGCTCTATCGCGACCGCTCGGTGCTCGTCGTCACCGCTTCCGTGCGCTGAAACGCCGCCGCTTTCGCTCGGCCGAAAACGGGAAAAGCGGGGTCGCCCCCGCTTTCCCACACGCTCCGACCGGGGCCGGAGTGCTCGCCTGTTGACGGCATTTCTATCACAACGCGTAGATGCATTCCATTGATCGCGTTCGCGGACGTTGCGTCGAACCCGACCGGGTCATGTGGCACAGGCGCCCTCGCCTGTGCCCGTTGCCCGCACAGCCGGGGCGGCTGTGCCACATGCCGCTTTTCGGAACTCCGACGACATGAATGGGTATCACGTTCAATCGTGGAAGACGAACTCGCGCCGCCCTGAGCGCGTCCCACGCTCGCGCGTTCCCAGCGCGTGAATCGTGGTGAAGGTGTAGCCTTCGGAATCCACCGAGCCGAAGATGAACGTCACCCCGCCGTCGGCCGCGAGATTCGGGTCGTACACCAGCAGCGGCGCGAGCGAATCCGCATAACCCGCGCGAGCGTTTGCGCCGGATTTGCGGCGTTCCTCGCTTACGACCTCGAGCTTCGCGCGCAGCCGCGCCTCGTCGTCATCGTCGTAGAACGCGTCCGGCAGCGGGCGCGGCACCAGCATCAGGTAGAGCAGGAGGATCACGACGTTCGCCAACGCGCCGCCCGCCGCCCGGCGACGACCCGTCAGATGCCCGCGCCGCCGCTCGATGTCGACAAACGCCGCGAGCGAAAACGCGAGCCCGACAAGGGCGATCGCCGGATGCACCACCGCGGCGACGAGCGCCAGCAGCGCGCCGATCGTCGCGAGCACGCTGATCTCGGTGGGTGGAGCCAGCGCGCGCGGCGCGAAGGGCGGCACCAGTGCGACCGCGCCGCACTCGGGGCAGGCGGCTTCGTCTCCGGGCTCGAACGCGCTGACGTCGAGCTTTGATCCGCAACCCGCGCACGCGACGAGCCGCACGGCGGGCGCGCCGCGCGCCGACACAACCTCGACGCGAAACGCGCTTTGGCATGCAGGACATACGGCCCGCTCGCCGATCGCGAACGCGCCGGTGTCGATTTCGCTGGCGCAATTCGGGCATGGGCCGATGCGTTCCACGCCCGCGCTCCCTCACGCCTTCCAGTTCGGCGGGCGCTTTTCCAGAAACGCGGTCATGCCTTCCACCGCTTCGTTCGTCGCACGCAGATCGGCGAGGCGCGCGGCGAGGCGGTCGAATGTCGCCCCCTCGATGGGCGGATCGGCTTCCTCGGCCACGAGATCCTTGGCCATCGCCTGCGCGATCGGTCCGCCGTCGAGCAGGTGCGCGACGAGCGCCGCCGCCGCCGCCTCGAGTTCCTCGGGCGCAACGCATTCGTGAATCAGGCCGATCGATTCCGCCCTCGGTGCGGGAATGCGCTCGCCGGTCAGGTAATAGCGCCGCGCGCGGCGGGGGCCGATCGCCGAGACGATGTAAGGGCTGATGACGACGGGCAGCATGCCCATCTTGACGCCCGAGATCGCGAATACGGCATTCGACGACGCCACGGCAATGTCGCAGCACACGACGAGGCTCGCCCCGCCGCCCAGCGCCGCGCCGTGCACGACGGCGAGCGTGGGATGCGGGAAAAATTTCAGTTTGCGCATCATCTCGCCCACGGCGCGCGCGTCGCGGTCGTTGGCGTCTTCGCCCGCCATCGCCAGGTGCGCCATCCAGTTCAGATCGCCGCCCGCGCAAAAATGCTTGCCCGCGCCGCGCAGCGCCAGCATGCGGCACGCGCCGGGGCGCGCGAGTTCGTCTAGCCGTGCGTCGATGGCCGCGACGAGCTCGCCGTTGAACGCGTTGCCGACCTCGGGGCGGTTGAGGGTCATCGTGGCGACGCCGCGCGCGTCGGTCTCGCAGCGCAAAATCATGGAATCGGTCATGCCCATCCCCGTGAAAAATCGGCCAAACTGTGGCACAGGGTGACGGGCGGCGCAACGAAAAACGCGCCCGCGCCTTGGTTCGACGGCGCGCCGTGCGTATATGGATGCCGAATCGGAGTGGCGATGGAATTCCTCGCGAACTATCTGAACTCGGTCTGGTCGATCCTGCTCGACCTTTCCGGGCCGTTGCTGCTCGGCCTGTTCATCGCCGGGCTCGTCCACGAATTTTTGCCCAAGTCGTTCATCCGCCGCCGGCTCGCGGGCAACACCTGGCGCTCGGTGACCGAGGCGGCGCTGGTGGGCGTGCCGATGCCGCTGTGCTCGTGCGGCGTGGTGCCGACGGCGATCGGCCTACGCAACGACGGCGCGTCGAAAGGCGCGGCGACGAGCTTCCTCATCAGCACGCCGCAGACCGGCGTCGATTCCATTCTCGTCTCGGCCACGTTCCTGGGCTGGCCCTTCGCCGTGTTCAAGCTGTTTTCGGCCTTTGTCACGGGCCTTGTCGGCGGGCTCGCGGTCAACTGGACCACGCCCGCCGCCGAGCGCGAGGCTCGCGACGACATTGTCGAGGCCAAAGACGCCGCGCCGCGCCACAAGGGCTGGCGGCGCATCACCGGCGCGATGCACTACGCCGCGTTCGACCTGTTCGCCATGATCGATCTGTGGCTCGCGGTCGGCATCCTCGCCGCCGCGTTCATCTCCGTGCTCGTGCCGCCCGGCTACCTGCAGGGCATCCAATGGACGCAGGGCATCGGCGGCATGCTGCTCACGCTGGCCATCGCCATGCCGCTCTACGTGTGCACCACCAGCTCGGTTCCCATCGCCGCGTCACTGATCGCGGCGGGCATGCCCACCGGCACGGCGCTCGTGTTTCTCATGGCGGGCCCGGCGACGAACATCGCCACGATGGGGCTGGTGTACCGGGCTCTGGGCGCGCGGGTGCTGGCGATCTATCTGTCGACCATCGCCGTTTTCAGCATCGCGTTCGGCCTGATCTTCGACCGGGTGATCGCGCCTGTCGCGGTCGGCGAACATGCCCACCACGTGCATCACCCGGGCGGTTCGAATTGGATCGCCGTCGTCTCCACGGCCCTCGTGCTCGGCCTGCTCGCGTTCTTTCTCTCTCGCCGCATCGTCCATCGCGTTCGGGCGATGCGTCCGGCGACCGTGCCCGAGGGCGCGGTCACGCTGACGGTTGAGGGCATGTCGTGCGTGAAGTGCGTGGCCAAGGTGAAGGACGTGTGCGAGGCGAGCCCCGGCGTCACGAGCGCCGAGGTGAATCTCGCCGCCGGGCGCGTGACCCTTCACGGCGCGGACATCGCGACCGACGCCGTCGCCGCCGCTATCCGCAAAGCGGGGTACAAGATCGCGGATCGGCCGGCATAAACCACCCGCTTCCTTATGCGCGACGCGCGTGGGCGCATCGGCTATCATGCGCGCGAAATGGCCGCGACAACGCACCGCTACAGCGTGATCGTCCGGCGCAAGCGCGTCGATGCGCAGACGCTCGAGGCTCGCGTGCGCGATCTGCACGAACGGCTCGGCGTTGATCCCTACATCACGCGCGTGGCGCTCTCGGGCGACGGCCTCGCGCAGATCGTGCGCGACGACGATCGGGCGAAGCTCGAACAGGCCGTGCGCGCGCTGCGCGACATGGGGTACGCCGCGGCGATCGTGGCGTCGCCGCCGCCGAAGCGCGACGTGATCGACGTCAAACGATTCGAGATCTCGTCGGGCGGCATGCGCTTTCACGGGCGGCGCGGATCGGCCGAGGTGACGGGCGCGACCGCCGTCATCGCGGTGCTGGCGGGGATGGGGGCGGACGTCGTCAACCGGCTCATCAAGCGCGCGGCGCTCACCGGTTCGGCGGGCGTGCTGTCGGACGCGGAGAAGATGGACCTGCTGCTCGGCGCGTCGCCGATTCTCGATCTCTACGTGATCGCGCCGGGCGCGGCGGCGCTCGGGCCGCTGCGCATCGAGCCCGGGCGCTACGACCCGCGCTCGTTGGGCGACGTCGCCTCGACATCGTCGCGCGAAAACCTGCAAACGTTGTTGCGCCTCATCGGCGAGCGCGCCGCGCGGCTCGACATCGAGACTGACTTCGGCCTGTGCCAGCTTCCGCACTGCCGATACGACCCCTCCGTGAACGACCCCGAGGTGCTCGCACGAAACCGCGCCCAGCTCGTCCACTACGGCGCGTATCTGGTGGAGCTTTTCCGTCAGGCGGGTCCGCCCGATGCAGCGAAGGCGTCGCCCGTGTCGCCGGTCGAGGCCGCCGTGGCGGGCGCGCTCGCCGCCGGCGCCGTTGCCCCGCGTGCGATTGCGGATGACGCCGTGGCGCTTGCCGCCGGCGCGGCGTTCATCTCGGCCGCGCGGGCCGCTTCGGTTTCCGCGCCGGAATCGACCGGCGAGACGACGTTCCTGCCGCCGCCGCCGATCGACCTGAAGCAGTGGTCGTCGCCGTGGACCTCGCCCCACAGCCTGTTCATGATCGTCTATTGGTCGGCGATGGTCGCGTGGTTCACGCTCGCGTCCGCGGCGCACGACGTGTCGGTCGGGCCGCTGCGTCATGTGGGGCTCGACCTCGGTGCGCTGTTTTTCTGCGTGGCGGCGGTGGCGTTTTACGAGTCGTTCCGCGCTCTACGCGTGAAGCGCTGGATCGACCACACGCCCACGTCGAAGGCGCGGTCCGTCGCGATGGGCATGGCCGAACTGCGCGGCACGGCGCGCCGCGCGTACAACCTACTCACCCCGCTCACGAGCCAGGCGTGCGTGCATTACCGGCTGCGCCGCTACGAAAAGGTGGCGACGAGCAAGGGCGAGCGCGAACGCGTCACCGGCGACACCTCATGCGGCCCCGTGCCTTTTTATCTCGACGACGAGACCGGCACGGTGCTCGTCGATCCCCTCGGCGCGAAAATGAAACCCACGCACACGCAGCACATCGACGGCGAGTACCGCACGCCCTGGGGCGCGTCGCTCGTCACCGAGGGCAACGTCCGCTACGTCGAGGAGTGGATTCCCGAGGGGGCCTCGCTCACGGTGCTCGGTCAGGCGACGGACATGGAGCGCCCGGTGGTGGCGCTGCGCGACCGCGTCGCGGCCAAGCTGCGCGCGCTCAAGGGCGACCGGGCGCGGCTGGCGAAATATGCTGCGAACCGCGACGTGCATATCGACGAGGGCGAGTGGGAAACCGCGCGGCGGGACGCCGAACGCGAGGCCGCGCGCGAGGCCGCGGAGGGCGATCCGCTGGCCGCGCCGGATGAGACGGCGATCGCCGTGAGAAAGCCCGATCACGGCGCGTTTCCGTTCCTCATCGCGCGTGGCGAGGGCGGGCGAATTTCGACGCGCTACGGCCTCGTCGCGTTCGCGTGGATGATCGCGTCGATCGTCGCGGCGCTCGTCGGCACGGCGGCGTTGCTCGACTGGATTCGTTTCGGCCCGGCCTGACCGGGCGCGGAGGTGCGCGCATGGCGCTCGTGGGGATCGGGGCCGTGGGACTGCTGGTGCTCTTCGCCGGGGCCGCCGTGTATTTCGTGATCGTCTACAACGGCCTCGTGCGCCTGCGCAACAACATCGACAAGGCGTGGAGCAACATCGACGTCGTGCTCAAGCAGCGCTTCGACGAACTGCCCCGTCTGGTCGAGGTCTGCAAGGGCTACATCGCGCACGAGCGCCAGACGTTGGAATCGGTGACTCGCGCGAGGTCCCGCGTCGAGGGGGCGCGCGGCGACCGCGAGATGTTCGGCGCGCAATCGGAGCTTTCCGGCGCACTGCGCGGCCTGTTCGCGCTGGCCGAAAACTACCCCGACCTGAAAGCGAACGACATGTTCCAGCGGCTGCAAACGCGCATCACGCAGCTCGAGGACATCATCTCGGACCGACGCGAGTTCTTCAACGAATCGGTGACGATCTACAACACGTCGATCCAGCAGTTCCCCGACGCGATGGTCGCGCGGACCGGCGGATTCACGGCGCGCACGCTATGGGAGATCGACGCGTCCGAACGCGCGCGGCCTGCGTCTTCGCTCGCGTAGGTTCGGGGAGAGATCAGCACCCGCAGCAAACGCTGGCGTTGTCGTTATACGAGCCGTATTTACCTTCGGGCGTGGGCGTGGCGAGGTCGGCGTCCAGACATTCGCCTTCCTCCTCGTCGCAAATCTGAAGCGAGCCGCAGGGGCTGCCGGTCGTCGTGCACTGGCCCGTCGATTCGTCGCAGGTCTCGGTGCCCGTGCACCACAGGCCGTCGTCGGCGCACGGCGATCCGCTCGACACGCACGCGGCCGTTTCCTCGTCGCACGACTCGTTGCCGTCGCAGAACGCGCCGTTGTCGTTGCAGGGATCGC